>JBGPUH010000040.1:0-11907 GCA_041491025.1 Methylomirabilis sp. (SeqCode) | reverse complement strand
GTGTTCTTATGTGTCTTGCTGATTGCTGACCGCTGATCGCTTCAGGCGCGAAGCGCCCCCAATGCCCGCTCCAGACGGTCTGCCCCTTTGACGATCGCTTCCATCGGTGTCGCGTACGAAAGGCGGAGGTGCGAATCACTGCCGAAATCGGCTCCCGGGACCAACGCGACATGCGCGTTCTGTAAGAGATAGGTGGCCATCTCGGCGGAGTTTCGTATCGGGCCGCCGTTCGACTTCCTCCCGTAGAAGGCGGAGAAATTCGGGAAGAGATAAAACGCGCCCTCTGGGTTCCCGCAACGGAGACCGGGGATAGCATTCAGCCGGCCGACCAGGTAACGCCGACGCCGGTCGAATTCCGCCACCATGGCCCGGACATCATCCTGCGGGCCGAGGAGAGCGGCGATGGCGGCCTTCTGTGCGATCGAGGTGGGATTCGACGTCGTCTGGCCCTGGATATCGCCCATTGCCTTGATGATTTCCGCCGGCCCCGCCGCGTATCCGATCCGCCAGCCGGTCATGGCATATGCCTTAGAGACCGTATTGACCACGATCGTCCGCCGCTTCACCTCCTCGTCCAGTGATGCAACGCTGACGTGGGCATGCCCGTCGTAGGTCAGCGTTTCATAGGCTTCATCCGAGACCAGGAGGAGGTCTCGCTCGACCGCCAACGCGGCGATCGCCTTCAACTGCTCCAGCGGGACCACAGCACCGGTCGGGTTACAGGGACTGTTGACCAGAATCGCCTTGGTCCTGGGCGTAATGGTCGGCTCCACCACCTGGCGTGACAGGTGGAAACCATCCTCCTCTCGCGTCTGGACGATGACCGGGCGCCCGCCGACGAGCCGGATCTGTTCTGTATAGGTCACCCAATAGGGGGCCGGGATGATCACCTCATCCCCCGGCTCCAACAGCACCTCGGCGATGTTGAAGAGCGTATGCTTCGATCCGCACGACGCCATCACCTCTGCCCGTCTATAGGACAGACCGTTGTCGCGCTTCAGTTTCGTGATGATGGCCTCCTTCAGCTCGTCGATGCCGCCGGCAGCGGTGTATTTTGTGAACCCCTCACGAATGGCCTGGATCGCGGCGTCCTTGACATGTGCCGGCGTTTCAAAATCCGGTTCGCCGAGGCCAAAGTCCACCACATCGAACCCTTGTGCCTTCATCCGCTTGGCAGAGGACGCGATGGCGAGCGTGGCAGACGGATTGGTGTTCCTGGCGCGGCTTGAGAGAGTGACCGTCATCGTCTCGGCTTCGGGCTTGGGTGTCCCGCCCCACGCAACGCGGCGCGCTCTTTTAACATCTTCTCGACCATTGTCGTCACGAAAGCGGAAACATCCCCACCTAGGAGGGCGATCTCTCTCACCAATCGGGAGCTAAGGTACGAATACTTCTCATGGGGCATAAGGAACACCGTCTCGACCTCGTCGCAGAGCTTTCGATTCATCAGCGCCATCTGGAATTCGTATTCAAAGTCGGATAGGGCGCGGATGCCGCGAATGACAACGCGCGCGCCCTTGCGACGGACATAATCCATCAGGAGCCCCTCGAACGAGTCGATCGAGACACCCCGCATCCCACGGGTGGCATCACGGATGATCTGCTGACGCTCCTCGAGACTGAACAGGGCGGATTTCTCCGGGTTTGTGGTCACCGCGATGACGAGACGAGGAAAGAGACGATGGGCCCGCCTGGTGATATCGATGTGACCGAAGGTGAACGGATCGAATGTCCCCGGGTAGATCGCGAGAGCCGTCACGCCGCCTCCTGTCGATAGAGCTCAAGGATCGAGTCACCGCGCCGGACTTCCCGAACCCGGGTGAGCCCGTCAGGGACTGGCACCGGGTCGGACTTCATGGATCGCTCAAGAACCGCAACGCCCGTCGGCGCGAGGAGCCTATTTGAAGCGATCAGAAAGAGAGCAGCCGCAGCATCTCCATGCTGGTAGGGCGGATCGAGGAAGATGATGTCGAATTGCTGTAATCCAGAGGCCGCGCGCCGCAGGTACCGAAGGACCTCCATTGCGACGACCTCGCTCCGGTCGAGGAAGCCGGAGACCTCGAGGTTCCGGCGGAGCATCGCAAGAGCCGCTCGGGCGTTCTCAACGAAAACGGCCCTGGCTGCGCCACGGCTCAAGGCTTCGATGCCCACCGCTCCGGTCCCGGCGTACAGGTCGAGAAAAGTTCGGCCCACTACCTGCTGTGCCAGGATATCGAACAAGACCTCCCGGAGATAATCCGACGTTGGCCTCGTCTGCCTGCCACGGGGAGCGTGAATCCGCCGGCCCCTGACAACGCCGCCGATCACCCTCATTGGCCGTCCGACGCAGGCACATCCTTCTCCGCTTGATTTTGGTCCCGCGATACCGTATGATACTGTTCGTTCCTTGGAGATCTCTGAACACCAACCCACCCATCGGAGGGACACGAATGCCGGTCGCACATCCTTCGCGGTGCGAGATCTGTGGAAGGGGTCCGCGTGTCAGCCGTCAAGTCAGCCACGCCCACAACGTCAGTAAGCGCCGCCAGCTCCTCAATGTCTCGCGTCACCGCGTTGTGATGAAGGGGGCCACGCGCTATGTGGCCCTCTGCACCCGGTGCCTGCGATCCGGGCGTGTCCAGAAGGCCGGCTGACAGCAGAGCCCCCTTATCCGCTACCACGCATCCGCTCTACTCCAAGCACTCCGTCGATCTGGCGAATCGCACCCATCGCCGATTGAAGCTGCTTCAGGTCGGACACCTCCAGGGTAAAGGTGTTCAGTCCCTTCCGGTCCTCCGTGACCCGCACATCGGCCTGGGCGATGTTGATCTTGCTCGCCGAGATCGCCGTGCTGATTGCAGCCAGAATCCCAGGCCTATCCTTTCCGATCGTCACCCGGATCTTGACTTGGTGAGCGGTTTTCGGTGCTGCTTCCCATGAGACGTTGATCTTTCGATCCGGCTCGTAGAGGAGTTGGTCCACATTAGGGCAGTCCGCGCTGTGGACCGACACCCCGCGCCCACGGGTGATGAACCCGACGATTTCATCACCGGGAAGTGGGCTGCAACACTTGGCGAACCGAATGAGAAAGTCGTTCGCTCCCAGAAGGGTCACGCCCTCATCCGGGCGCTGCCGGACCTTCCGCTCCGGCTTGGCCTCTCCCTCCTGGGGCAGCTCCTCTGGCGGCAAGAGTTGTGCGATGGCCTGGCGAGGCGAGAGCTTGCCGAAGCCGACAGTGGCGAAAAACTCATCTGGAGCCACAAAGCCATACCGGGCGACGAGCTTCGCAACCGTTTCCGGCTTGAGGAGTTGTGCCGAGCTTTTTCCAAGCCGTCGGAGCTCCTTCTCCAGCAGGTCTTTGCCGAGGCTGATACTCCGCGCCTTCTCCTCCGTTTTTATCCATTGCTTGATCCGTCCCCGTGCCCGTGGGGTCTTGATGAGTTTCAACCAGTCACGGCTGGGATGGTGCTTCGGATCGGTGACGATCTCGACGATGTCGCCAGTCTGCAGTTCATACCGGAAGGGAACCAAACGCCCATTCACCTTGGATCCCACGCAGGTGAGGCCGACACCGGTATGGACAGCGAAGGCGAAGTCGATGGGGGTCGCCCCCTTGGGAAAGCTCTTGACATCCCCTTTTGGAGTGAAGACGTAGACCTCATCAGGGAAAAGGTCCACCCTGACCGTCTCCAGGAACTCACGGCTGTCTTTCAGATCCCGCTGCCACTCCAGGAGCTGCCGAATCCACGCGAACCCCTTGTCGGCTGGGTCCAGCGCCGCCCTCCCCTCCTTGTAGACCCAATGGGCTGCGATCCCTTCCTCCGCCGTCTTGTGCATCTCGTGGGTTCGAATCTGGATCTCCACCGGCTCCCCGACCGGCCCAATCACCGTCGTGTGCAGCGACTGGTACAGGTTGGACTTTGGCATCGCCACAAAATCCTTGAACCGGCCAGGAATGGGCTTCCACAGGGAGTGTATCACGCCCAGCGACCCATAGCAGTCTTTCACTGATTCGGTAATCACTCGGATCGCGGTCAGGTCATAAATCTCATCGAACTCCTTATGCTGGTCTCGCATCTTCTTATAAATGCTATAGAAGTGCTTCGGGCGGCCTATGATCTCGGCTTGGATGCCGACCTCGGTCAGTTTTTGCTGGAGGATCCCGATGACCTCGTTGATGTCCTTCTCGCGCTCCCGCCGCTTCTTGGCGACCCTGGCCGCCAGATCGTGGTAGATCTCAGGCTCAAGATGGCGGAGCGCCAGGTCTTCCAATTCGGCTTTCATCCAGTAGATGCCGAGGCGGTGAGCAATGGGCGCATAGATGTCGAGAGTCTCCGTGGCAATGAGCCGGCGCTTCTCCTCCCGAAGCGGCTCAAGTGTCCGCATGTTGTGTAGCCGATCGGCCAGCTTGATCAGAATGACGCGGATGTCCTTCGACATCGCCAGAACCATCTTCCGTAGGCTCTCAGCCTGATGTTCCACGCGGCTACCGAAGGGGATCTTGCTGATTTTGGTCAGACCGTCCACGAGATCCCCGACCTCGTTCCCGAAGGCCTGTTTGACCTCTTCCAGGGACGCGTGGGTATCCTCCACGACGTCGTGAAGGAGGCCGGCGGCGATGCTCTCCACGTCCATTTTGAGGTCGAGGAGAATCTCGGCGACCGCGAGGGGATGCGAGAGATACGGCTCTCCTGAGACACGCTCCTGGCCTTTATGCACCCTGGCAGCAAAGTCGTAGGCGCGCGTAAGGAGGGTCAGATCCGCCTCAGGATTCCGCATGCGGACACGTTCAATGATCGCTTCGATGTCCATCGGTTCTGCACTCATCCCTGCTGACATGCTTGAAGACATTGGTATTAAAATATCATATTTTCCTAGGTTTTCCAAAAGGTTTCGGGATTTCTCCACCCCGATGCCTGGCGTTCCTTGAGGGCGATGGGAGCGCAAGCAGCCGGAAAATCTCCTCTTCCTGGACCGCGCCCTGCCTCACAATAACAGGCGGGCTGACGCTGACGTCCACGACGGTTGACGGACTGCCGACGAGGACAGGACCCCCATCCAGGATCAGATCTATGCAACCCCCCAGTTGCCGTACCACCTCATCCGCGTTCCGGGGATCGTCGTCCCCTGAGCGATTGGCGCTGGTCCCGGTCACCGGGCCACCGAACCGCAGGATCAGGGCCTGAGCAACCCGCGAGTCAGGAACTCTGAGACCGATCCGACCGGTGTCAGCGGTCAACAAGTTGGATATCCCACGAGGGGCGGGCAGCAGGAGGGTAAGCGGGCCAGGCCAGTAGCGCTCTGCCAGCCGCACGGCCGCCTCGGGGAGATCCCCGATCACGTGAGTGGCCATCGCCAGATCGGCCACCAGCAGCGGGATGGGATTGGCTCGGCCACGACCCTTTGCGGCAAACACTCGCTGGAGCGCGAATGCATTCGAGGCATCGGCTCCCAGTGCATAGAGGGTATCGGTCGGGAACGCTACCAGGCCGCCCTTGCGGAGGACCGAGGCGGCCCTCGCGATCGCTCGCGGTGAGGGGCGGTCGGGCTCGACGGAGAGCTTCAGCGCTGGCGCGGGCGGCCGGTAATCTGCTCGAACCATCCTTGAAAACTGCCCCCCTTCTTGGCCTGATAGATGACGTACGGCGGGTTGATCAGATCCCCCTTGTGATCCCAACGGAGCTGGCCGAGGGCACCCTTGTAGGTCATCCGATGCAACGTTCGGGAGACTCGACGCAGATTGGAGGGTGACGGGGACTTTGGCTTGGCCCTGGCAATAGCGGTGAAGAGGGCACCGGCTGCATCGTACGCGTAGAGCGTGTATGGACCGATGGCGCCATACCGATCTTGAAAGCGCTTGATTGCGGCATCGGCCGATGGCATGAGCAGGGGATTCGGGGCAAAGGTTAAGTACGTCCCGGTGGCCGCGGCCTCCCCGGCAAGGTTCACGAATTCCGCCCCGATCACTCCATCGCCGCTTATCAGTGTGGCTTTCATACCCTGCTCTCTGAGCTGTCTGACGACAAGCCCGCCCTCGCGATAGATCCCGCCGAAATACACGAGATCCGGCTCCTTGGCCTTGATCGCGTCGATCACCGAGGCCAGATCTTTCCCGCCCGGCGCGAGGACCAGGGTAGCGAGAATGAGACCGCGCTCTTGGCGAGCGATTCGCCGCCGGAAGGCCTCCGCGAGCGCCCGTCCGTAGGGTGTCTGGTCGTGTAAGACAACCACACGACGCGGGTGAAGCGCCTCAAGAACGAAATCCGCCGCCACCCGCCCCTGTTGATCGTCCCGTCCACAGGTGCGAAAGAGATTTCCGAACCCCTGCTCCGTGAGCCGCGGATCGGTGCTCGACGGTGTAATCTGAGGAATCCCGACGGCGTGGTAGACGGCTGAGGCAGGGAGGGAAGCGGCGGACGTCAGGTGGCCGATCACCCCCCAGATCCTTGCTCGCGCCAGCCGCTTCGCGGCATTCACCGCTTCCGCGGGATCGTTCCGATCGTCCTCGACCAGCAGGTGAATCCGATGCCCCAGGATCCCCCCTTTTTGGTTCCACTCCTCAGCCTGCAGAGCCACCGCCTCTCGGACAGAGCGGCCCAGATGTGCCATATCGCCAGACATCGGGCCAGCGACCCCGATGGTGATGGCGGGGGACGGCTCCTGCCGGCCTTCCGCCATCTCCTGTTGGATGCCAGCGAGGACAAGGCTCAGAAGGGCCAAGACGATGCCCGACGTTGGGCGAGGCCGCTTCCTTCCGCCTCTACTCTCCAAGGTAAGCTTTCTGGACATCCTGGTTGGCCATGAGGCGTGTCGCCTCATCCTCCAGCACGACCTGGCCGGACTCCATGACATACCCCCTGGCTGCAACCGACAGCGCCATGTGGGCGTTTTGCTCGACGAGAAAGATCGTGGTTCCCTGGGCATTGATCTCCCGGATAACCTCGAAGATGGTCTCGACCAATTTGGGGGCCAACCCAAGGGAGGGTTCATCCATCAGCAGCAGACGCGGACGGGCCATCAGTGCGCGGCCGATGGCCAGCATCTGCTGCTCTCCCCCGGACAGGGTCCCACCAAGTTGGAAGCGACGTTCCCCAAGAAGCGGGAAAAGGCTGAACACCCGATCGAGGTCCTGACGAACGCGGGCGGAATCGACCCGGGTGTACGCGCCCATCTCTAGGTTCTCAAGAACTGTCAGTTTCGAGAAGATCCTCCGTCCCTCCGGGACCTGGGAGATACCCCGCTGCACGATGGCGTGCGCCGGAACGTCAACAAGGTTCTCGCCCTCGAAGATGACCTGCCCGGCGTGTGGTCTGAGGATGCCGGAAATGGCCATCAAGGTTGACGATTTCCCGGCCCCATTGCAGCCGATAAGACAGACGATTTGGCCTTCCTTGATCTCGAGGCTTACCCCCCTCAGTGCGTGGATGGCGCCATAATTGGCATGAACCTCTTCCAACTTAAGCACCGATCGACTCCTGGCCCAGGTAAGCGCCAATGACTGTGGGATCTTCCCTGATGGCCTCGGGCTTTCCCTCGGCGATCTTCACCCCATGATCGAGGACGATGAGTCGATCGGAGATCCCCATTACCACCTTCATGTGATGTTCGATAAGGAGAACAGTAATGCCGCGGTCGCGAATAAGACGGATCAGCTCCATGAGAGCGTTGGTCTCCTGTGGGTTCATTCCCGCGGCCGGCTCGTCCAACAGGAGCAGCGTCGGGTCGCTGGCCATGGCCCTGGCGATCTCCAGGCGACGCTGATCGCCATATGGGAGCTGCCTCGCCCACAGATCGGCCTTCTCCTCCAGGGCGACGAACCGGAGCAGGTCAAGCGCCCTGGCAACCGCCTCCTCCTCTTCCTTGATGACGGCTCCTGGTCTGAAGACCGCGCCCGCAACACCGGCTTTCATCCGACAGTGGCTTCCAACCATGACGTTCTCGAGTACGGTCATCTCGCGAAAAAGCCGGATGTTTTGAAACGTACGGGCCACCCCTCTTGCTGTCACCTGATTCGGCCTCAGGCCAACCAGGCTCTCGCCGCGATACCTGATCTCTCCAGAGGTCGGGGCGAAGATGCCGGTCACGCAATTGAACACAGTAGTTTTGCCGGCCCCGTTTGGACCGATCAGACTGACGATCTCGTGGGCCTCAATGGTCACATCGATCGTGTCGATGGCTCGGAGGCCGCCGAAATCCATAGAGAGCTTTCTGGTTTCAAGGAGTGCCACGTTTTCGTTCTCCACGACTCGGCAGGCCTAGCCTCTCGGAAGCGGGCTTCACCACGGCCGACCTGGCCTGATCCTCGCGTCGAAGGGCGATGGCCCGTCGGGGCGAGGCAATGAGTCCCTGCGGCCGCAGCACCATCATCATAACCATCGCACCGCCGAAGATCAGCATACGGTAGAGGGCAAACTGCCGCATCATCTCTGGGAGGATGACCAGCAAAGCGGCCCCAAGGATCACCCCTGGTACGCTTCCCATTCCACCCAGCACCACCATGCAGAGGATGATGACAGACTCGAAAAAAGTAAAGCTCTCGGGAGAGATAAACGTCATTTTGCCCGCGAAGAAGACCCCGGCTAGTCCCGCCCACGTTGCGCCGAGGCCGAACGCGAGCAGTTTCGTCTTCATAAGGTCGATGCCCATGACCTCGGCCGCCACCTCGTCGTCTCGCATCGCGGTCCAGGCGCGACCGATCCGCGATCGATTCAGTCGATCGACGACGAAGATGGTCAGCAGGACGATGGCCACGATCAGGTAATAGTAGTGGATCGGATTTGAAAAGGTGAAGCCCCAGATTTTAGGCCGGGCGATCCCGATGATCCCGTTGGGCCCTCGTGTCAAGCTATCCCAGTTATTCAGGGTGATTCGAATCATCTCCCCGAACCCCAGGGTCACGATGGCAAGATAGTCCCCCCTGAGCCGCAGGACCGGGATGCCCAGCAGAACGCCGAAGATGGCTGCCAGCAGCGCCCCGAGGGGGAGGACTTCCCAGAACGAAAGCCCGATCCGAGTCGAGAGAAGGCCATACGTGTAGGCGCCTACAGCGTAAAACGCAATATAGCCAAGATCGAGAAGGCCGGCCAAGCCCACCACGATGTTAAGCCCCAGCGCCAGCGTGACATACATCCCCACCTGCGTCAGCACGTCGATGTAATACCGGTTCAAGCCAAGGGGGATCAGGACGGCACATGCGAGTGCCAGGGCGTAGAGGAGGCGTCGACCGGGACCCTCAGCGAGCTGACGAACATGGGACCCGCCTGTGTCCACGACACGCGCTACCACATGCCGTAATCTCTCACTCCACTGCGAGGCAAGCCACCACAGGAGGCCGACCAGCCCCACAACGACCGAGACCATGAGCGGCCGTCCCAGCCCGAAATAGGGGGCCTGCAGCTCCATCATCAGGGGGAGCGACAGGAGCCCGAACCAGAGGCTAGCCAGGACGATCCTCAGGAGAGGGCGTTGGCGAAGTGGCATAGAGCGCGATGGGGTTCGCATGCGACTACACTCGTTTTGAGATATCCGCCCCCAAGAGACCGGAAGGGCGGAAGACCAGGACTAGGACCAGGATGGCAAACGCGAACACGTCCTTGTATTCGCTGGAGATGTACCCCGCGCCGAGAGCCTCGATCAGGCCCAGGAGCAGCCCGCCCAGCATCGCGCCCGGGATGCTCCCGATCCCGCCGAGGACGGCGGCGGTAAAGGCCTTGATGCCGGCAATATAGCCGATGAAGAAGTTGATGAGCCCATAGTACATCCCGACCATGACCCCAGCCACCGCCGCGAGGGCCGAGCCGATCAGGAACGTCACACTGATGATTCTATCCACATCGATGCCGACCAAGGTGGCCATCTGCTTGTCCTGAGCGGTGGCGCGCATCGCCTTGCCGATCTTGGTCCGGCGCACCAGCAGTTGAAGGCCCACCATCATCAGCACCGAGGTGACCATGATGAAGATCTGGATCGAACTGATTCTGCCGCCCGGGAAGTCTATCCCGCCACGGATGAACAGGTGCGGGAATCCTTTGTCTCTCGGGCCCTGGGCAAGCATCACGAAATTCTGAAGAAAGATCGAGACCCCCAAAGCGCTGATGAGGGGCGAGAGGCGCGGCGCGTTGCGAAGAGGCCTGTAGGCCAGCCGCTCGACGGTGACGCCGCAGGCCCCACAAAAGAGCATCGCCGCGAGCAGCATGAGGAAGAGGGTGGCGCCCGAGCTGGGGGCGGTCAGGTGAAAGGTGGTCAGAACGCTAAAGGCGACGATCCCCATGTAGGCGCCCAGCATGTAGATCTCGCCGTGGGCAAAGTTAATCAGTTCGATGATCCCGTAGACCATGGTGTAGCCCAGGGCGATCAGGGCATAGACGCTGCCGAGCGTGAGGCCGTTAACCAACTGTTGAAGAAGCATCGCCCACCAAGACAAAAGGAGGGAAGAGATCGCTCCCTTCCCTCCCCCATGACTCGAGTGACATTCGGCCTACCTCACTTCTACGAACTTCCCGTCCTTTACCTCCCAGACCACAAAGGGTGACACGAGGACATCACCCTTCTTGTCGAACTGGATCGGTCCCAAGGCGGTGCTCCACTTGGTCTTCCTGATATGCTCGGCAAGCTTGGGGCTATCGGTGGACTTGGTCGCGGCGATGGCTTCAATCAGGATGTTGGCTGCCGCGTAGCTATAGACCGTGTAGGCCCCCACTTCTGAGCCGAACCTCTCTTTGTGCTTCTTGATGATCCCCTGGGCCTCCTTGATTTTCGTTTGGTCCGGCGTAAAGGTGACGTAGGCGCCCTCGGCATCCTTGCCGGCGATGTCGATGTACTCCTGCTGCCATACGCCGTCGCTGCTCACGAACACTGCCTTCATCCCCAACTCACGCATCTGCTTGGTCAGAAGGATGGCCTCAGGGTAGTACCCTCCATAGTAGAGGGCCTCCGGATTCTTCTGTTTGATGGCGGTCAGAACAGGACGGTAGTCTTTCTCTCCTTGCGTGATGGCGCCATAGTACACAGGCTTGATCTTGTGCTTTTCCAGGGCCTTCACAACCTCATCCGCCTGCCCCTGCCCCGCCGTGGTCTTATCGTGCAGCACGACGACCTTGGTCTTTTTCAGCTTCTTCGCAATGAAGGCGGCGGCAACACTGCCCTGTTGGTCATCCCTGCCGATTGTGCGGAACACATTCCAAAGACCACGCTCGGTGAACTGCGGGTTGGTAGAGCCCCAGGAAATCTGGACAACCTTGCCTCCATGATAGATCGTGGAAGCTGGGATCGAGCAACTGCTGTTGTAGTGGCCGATCACCCCGGCGACTCCCTCGTTCAAGAACTTGTTGGCCACGGCGACGGCTTGTTTCGGATCGTGCTGGTCATCGCCCCAGACAACCTCGATCTTCTTTCCGAGGACACCACCTTTGGCGTTCCACTCTTCCACCGCGATGATGGCACCGTTCTTCCCCTGCTCTCCGATCGCTCCCTGATCGCCCGTGATGGGGCCGGCGACCCCGATCTTGATGCCGCTGGCCGCATGGGCCTGGCCGAGCGCAAGCACAACGATTGTACCAGCCGTGACAAACCCGATCCTCCACCGTGAAATCATGTCCTCCTCCCTTAACCCTGATCACGACATGGACTATAACACTTGAGCCTCTTTTCCATCGCTTGCAGGAAAATCCGGCTCTTCGTGCGCTTGCGGCTACAGCAATGCGGGAAACACGTTTTGAAAACCGACGATCATCACCTTCATGGCGAGCGCAGTGAGCACGAGGCCCGTGACTCGGGCGACAACGGTTGTGCCGGTCGAGCCCAAGAGGCGGAGGTTCCTTGTGTCGCCCCGTCCCGCATCGCCTTGTTGCGTAAGGATATGAAATTCAAACCCACTCATATTTCGCCAAAGAAAAAAGACGGAAGAGATCGCTCCCTTCCCTCCTCCAT
>JBGPUH010000039.1:0-12114 GCA_041491025.1 Methylomirabilis sp. (SeqCode) | reverse complement strand
GATCCCCGGGATTATTCTTTTTGGCCTGCCGGCGGCGAAGGACGCCATCGGCTCCGAGGCCTACGCGGAGGATGGGATCATCCAGCAGGCGGTCAGGGCCGTCAAGGACACTGTGTCGGACTTGCTGGTGATCACAGACGTTTGCTTGTGTGAATACACCAGTCACGGCCACTGCGGCGTGGTGGAGCGGGGTCAGGTGAAGAACGACCCCACCCTGGAGTTGCTGGCACGCACGGCCCTCTCGCATGCTGAAGCCGGGGCCGACATCGTCGCGCCATCCGACATGATGGATGGCCGAGTCGCCGCCATTCGCGAGGCGCTCGACGAAGAGGGGTTTGAGGAGACGCCGATCATGGCCTATTCGGCCAAGTACGCAAGCGCCTTCTACGGCCCGTTCCGCGAGGCGGCTGAGTCGGCCCCACAGTTCGGGGATCGACGGACGTATCAGATGGACCCGGCCAACGGCGATGAGGCGCTTCGGGAGGTCGGGCTCGACCTAGAGGAGGGGGCGGACATCGTGATGGTGAAACCGGCCCTTCCGTACCTGGATATCATCTGGCGCGTCAAGCAGGAATTTGGCGGGCCCGTGGCGGCCTATCACGTCAGCGGGGAGTATGCCATGCTGAAGGCGGCGGGGCGACTCGGGTGGATCGATGAAGAACGGGTGCTGATGGAGGCCCTCACGTCGATCAAGCGGGCTGGGGCCGATCTGATCCTGACCTATTCGGCGAAAGAGGCCGCGCGCCTGCTGGAACACAGACCGTGACCGGTCCTCGCTCGAAAGCGCTGTTTGAGGAAGCGAAGCGGCTCCTGCCGGGAGGCGTCAACAGTCCGGTCCGGGCCTTCTTGGCCGTGGGCGGCGATCCACCGGTGATCGAGCGGGCCTCCGGTTGTCACATCTATGACGTCGATGGCAATGCCTACATCGACTACGTCGGATCGTGGGGGCCCGTGATCGTGGGCCATGCCCATCCCGCGGTGGTGAAGGCGATCCAGGAGGCGGCGGCGCAGGGGGTGAGCTTCGGTGCGCCCACGCGCTGGGAAGTGGAGTTGGCCAGGATGGTGGTCGAGGCAGTCCCCTCGATCGAGATGGTCCGCTTCGTCAACTCTGGCACCGAGGCGACCATGAGCGCGATCCGGGTGGCTCGGGGCGTCACGGGCCGCAATTGCATCGTGAAGTTCGAAGGGTGCTACCACGGGCACGCCGATAGCCTCCTGGTCAAAGCCGGCTCCGGCGCGATGACATTCGGCGTCCCCGACAGCTTGGGAGTCCCGCCAGATCTTGCCCGCCAGACGATCGCCCTTCCCTATAACGACACTGACGCGGTTCGCGCGGCCTTCGAGGCGGTCGGAAATGAGATCGCCTGTGTGATCGTGGAGCCGGTCGCAGGGAACATGGGTGTCATCCCGCCGAGGCCGGGATTCCTGGAGGCATTGCGGCAGATCACTGCGGCCCATCGGTCCCTGCTGATCTTCGACGAGGTGATCACCGGTTTTCGGCTGGGCCGAGGTGGCGCCCAGGCATTCTATGGCATCAGGCCGGACCTGACCTGCCTCGGGAAGATCATCGGCGGCGGCCTGCCGGTCGGGGCCTATGGTGGTTCTCGATCGATCATGGAGCAGGTGGCGCCCCTGGGGCAGATCTATCAAGCCGGGACGCTCTCCGGCAATCCCCTCGCCATGCGGGCCGGCATCGAGACGCTTCGCCTCCTCGAAGAGCCTGGGTTTTATGAGCGGCTTGAGGCCAAGGGGAAGCAATTGGAGGAAGGGCTTCGCGAATTGGCGGCCCAGTCGGGAATCGCGCTACAGTGTCAACGGGTCGGGTCGATGTTCACCCCGTTTTTTGTTCAGAACGGGGTTGTCGATTATCAGACCGCTAAGGCTGCCGACACCACCCGGTATGCCGGTTTCTTCAGGGCAATGCTCGACGGCGGGGTGAACCTCGCCCCCTCCCAGTTCGAGGCTGGCTTCCTCTCTGATGCCCACTCCGCCGCCGAGATCGAGGCGACCCTCCTGGCGGCAAAGGCTGCCTTCGCAACACTGCGAGCCCGGTAGCGCCCCCCCTGTCGACCCCCGCGACATTGAGCCTCGACCGTGACGCTCCGTTTCCGCGACGGCTGAAGAACGCATTCCTGCTGGGAGAGGATACGGGAGGGTAATCGCTTGCTGAATGGTCTCCCCCGATGTCGGTGGCTCGTCGTGGTGATCGCGTTGCTTGCCGCGAGGCATGTCATCAGCCTTCTCGCCGCCGCAAGGGTATTGACGCCTCGCCCGGGAACTGTGTCTGCCACTCCCACGGCAGGTGTCGTCCTCGCAGCAGGTTCAGGGGGCGGGGCTCGCGGAACAGCCCAGTCGAACTACCGGTCGGAGTGCGCTACCTGTCACGGCGCCACGGGCAAAGGCGATGGGTGGACCGCATGGCTTTTTCGCCTAAAGATGCAGGACATGACAGATCCTGCCGTTATGCGGACTCTCACGGACGACTACATCTTTCAGATCATCAAACAAGGCGGGGCCAGTCTCGGAAAGCCAGGAATGCCTTCCTGGGGCCAGGAGTTCACCGACCAAGAGATCCGGGACCTTGTCGTCTACATCCGAAGCCTCGCACGGCCACCCGAGCAACCGCAATCCACCGGTGCGGGCCACTGAAGACCGTGCTTTTCCCTTGACAGGTTTGAACGGCGTATGCTACAAATTTCACGAAGTCGGTCGGGGAATTCCGAAAGGCGGTTCCGCGAACGATCTGGAAGCTCTTCAGGATGCCCTGCATAGGGCATTTTTCTTGTCATCGTAAGAATGGTCGGCCTTGCTGATGTCTCCACGAGGCTACGCCTCAATGCACTTCTCGCCCCCGTCGGACCCGCACGACGAATGTAGGTGATAGCATGGCGGCAGATTATGCAGTCGTGGGCGTTTTCCTGGTGGTCGGCCTGCTCTTCGTGGTGGTCAACGTCGATATCGTTTCCCGCCTGCTTCGCCCCAGTAACCCCCAACCCGAAAAGTTGGCCCCGTACGAGTGTGGAGAGGATCCCATTGGCGGGCCCTGGATTCGCGTTCACATCCGCTACTACCTGTATGCCCTTGTCTATGTCATCTTCGCTGTGGAAACGATCTACCTCTATCCATGGGCGATCGTCTTCAGGAAGCTCGGGCTGTTCGCATTCGTGGAGATGATGCTTTTTGTCGCCATCCTGCTGGTCGGTTTCGCCTATGCCTGGCGGAAGGGCGCCCTGGAATGGGTCTGATGACGCCAGACGAGGTCATTCAAGCGATCAGGTCCGAGTTCGGCGAAGCCGTGAAGGCTTCGGAGGTCAAAGGCGTCGAGGCCCGGATGAACGTTGATCGGGCAAAGAGCTACGAGATTCTCTCCCGGCTCAGAGGGATGGGATTCGAATATCTGAACTGTCTCAGTGCTGTGGACTGGATCGCCAGCGGCGAGCTTGAGGCGGTCTACAACCTCTCCTCCTTGAACGAGCCGACCAAGGCTCTGATCAGGGTCAGGGTGCCAAGGGAGGATCCGGTCGTCCGGAGCATCGTGCCCCTCTGGAGCACGGCGGACTGGCACGAGCGGGAGGCCTATGACCTCATGGGGATCCACTTCGATGGTCACCCTGACCTTCGGCGGATCCTGACCTCTGAGGATTGGGTGGGGCATCCCCTGCGCAAAGACTATAAGGATGAGCGGCTGGTCCCATACGAGCCGTTCTAGCAGCGCAATGCCCCCTTTGGGAGCCTGGGAGGGCGGAGAAGATATTGTTGGGCATGGACCTCAGATCGAGAGACACATGAGGGTTGGAGCTGGAATATGATTCCGCCGGAGACGGAGATCGTTGAACGCACCCAGGAGACGATGGAGGAGATGTATGTCAACATGGGGCCACAGCACCCCAGCACCCACGGGGTCCTCCGCCTCATGTTGAAGCTGGACGGTGAAATGGTCACCGAGGTCACCCCTTATATCGGCTACCTGCACCGATGCCATGAGAAGATCGGGGAGAACCGGACCTACATCCAGATTATCCCGTACACCGATCGACTGGATTATCTCGCCTCGATGTACAACAACTTCGGGTATGTATTGGCGGTAGAGCGCCTGATGGGTCTCCAGGTGCCGGAGCGGGCCGAGTATATGCGGGTGATCCTCGCGGAATTGCAACGGATCGCCAGCCACCTGATCTGGATGGGCACCTT
This sequence comes from Methylomirabilis sp. (SeqCode), assembly GCA_041491025.1. Taxonomy (GTDB): domain Bacteria; phylum Methylomirabilota; class Methylomirabilia; order Methylomirabilales; family Methylomirabilaceae; genus Methylomirabilis. The sequence continues at coordinate 7,923 of JBGPUH010000039.1, read as the reverse complement.
CGGGCTCGACCTGGGGAACTTCACGATTTTTATGTACTGCTTCCGGGAGCGCGAGAAGATCCTGGACCTGTTCGAGTCTGTCTCGGGGCAACGACTGAACTACGCATTCTACCGGATCGGCGGGATGCCGATGGACCTTCCGCAGACGTTCCTTGCCGATTGCAAGGCGTTTCTGGAGTGGTTCAAGCCCCGCCTTCCCGAGTACGACGCTATGATGACTGACAACATCATCTTCCAGAAGCGGGTGCAGGGACTCGGGAAGCTCGATCAGAAGACCGCCATCGACTATGCGATCAGCGGGCCGATGCTCCGGGGCAGCGGCATGAAGTGGGACCTGCGAAGGAACGACCCGTACTCCATCTATGACCGCTTCGAATTCGACATTCCCGTGGGAACCGCCGGCGACGTGTGGGACCGTTATATGGTCAGACGACTCGAGATGGCGGAGAGTGTCAACATCGTCGAGCAGGCCCTCCGGGACCTGCCTCCTGGTGAGATCATGGGGAAGGTCCCAAAGAAGCTCAAGCCGCCGGTGGGAGACATCTATTCCAGGGTTGAGTCGCCAAGGGGCGAGCTGGGATTCTACATCGTTTCTGACGGCTCTGAGAAGCCCTATCGTTACAAGGTCCGCTCCCCGGCCTTTGTCAACCTGAGCGTGCTTCCCGTGATCGGTCCAGGACACCTCATCGCCGACATGGTTGTGATCCTCGGAAGCATCGACATCGTCCTGGGTGAGACGGACCGATGATGTCGCGGCAGGGCTGACCCACCACACCTTCACCGATGATGCTTCCTATGCCAGTCATACGTGTGCCGATCATGAGCGCGAGACGCTGATGGAGAAAGCCGTGGAGAGGTTCTACAGCGTCTTCGCCGCGCGGGGTGTCCCCCCGATCGTCCCCCAGTTGATCGTGATGCTGGTGGTGGTGAGCGTGGTCATCCTCTTCATCTCCGTCTCCGTCATGTTCATGATCTGGTGGGAGCGGAAGATCAGCGCACACATCCAGGTCCGCTATGGCCCGATGAGAGTCGGCGGCTGGCACGGCTGGGCCCAGAGCATCGCCGACGGGCTTAAGCTCCTCCTCAAGGAGGACATCATCCCCGCGGGGGCCGACAAATTGGTGTTCGCCCTGGCGCCGATGGTGGTCTTCGCCGCCGCGCTCGCCGCCTATGTGATCATCCCCTTTGGCCCCAACCTCATCGTTCGCGACCTGAATATCGGCGTCCTCTTCTACATCTCGATTTCCTCCCTGACCGTGGTGGGGATTATCATGGCCGGCTGGAGCTCTAACAACAAGTACTCCGTCCTGGGCGCCCTTCGCTCGGCGGCCCAAGCGGTCAGTTACGAGGTCCCCCTCGTCGTCTCGGTCCTTGGCGTCATCATGACGGTAGGCTCCCTCAGCATGATCCAGATCGTGGAAGCGCAGACGCGGATCTGGTTCGTGATCCCGCAGTTCTTCGGGTTTCTCATCTACCTCACGGCGGCAATCGCCGAGTGCAATCGGCTGCCGTTCGATATCCCGGAGGCCGAGTCCGAACTCGTGGCCGGCTTTCATGTTGAATACAGTGGGATGCGCTTTGCCATCTTCTTCCTGGCGGAGTATGCCAATATGTTCACGGTGTCGGCCATCGCCACCGCGCTCTTTCTTGGCGGATGGCATGGGCCGCTGCTCCCGCCCTGGCTCTGGTTCCTCATCAAGACCTACTGTATTATTTTCATCATGATGTGGCTGCGCTGGACGCTGGCCAGGCTGCGGGTCGATCAGCTCATGAACCTGGGGTGGAAGGTCCTGCTGCCGCTGGCGTTCCTGAACATGGGCATCACTGGATTGGTCCTGGTCATTCACGGATAACGGCGAGGAGGGCGCCCATGACTGTCACCCAAGCGGTGTTCTTCCTCCTGGCTGCATTTACGCTGGGGGCGGCCCTGTTGGTCGTCCTGGCCACGAATATCGTCCATTGTGCCATCGCTCTGGTCTTCACCTTCTTCGGCGTGGCCGCTCTGTACGTTCTCCTTGATGCCGAGTTCCTGGCCGCGGTGCAGGTCCTGCTGTACGTGGGCGGCATTACCATCCTGCTGCTCTTCGCCATCATGCTGACCAGCAGGATCTCGGCCAGAGGTGTCAAGATCATGAACGAGCAGGCGGGGATCAGCGCTCTCGTGGCCTTCGCCATCTTCGCGCTCATGGTTTTTGCCAACCTCAAGGGGTTCGTGCTTGCGGCTGCGCCCCTTCCGGCGTCGTATGCCACCGCCTCACTGGGAAAGCTTCTGCTGACCACGTATGTTTTGCCATTTGAGGTCGTATCGATCCTGCTCCTGGCAGCGATGGTGGGTGCTATCATCCTGGCCAAGCGAGAGCGGGAAAAGGACTGAGCGATGGTGCCGCTTTCGCACTACTTGATCCTCAGCGCGGCCCTCTTCGCCATCGGGATGTTCGGAGCGCTGGCCCGTCGCAACGCTATCGGGATTCTCATGGCGTTGGAGCTGATGTTCAACGCCGTCAATCTGAACTTCGTGGCATTTTCCCGCTATCTCCCCCAGACGATGCTCCAGGGACAGATCTTCGCCATCTTCGTCATTACGGTGGCGGCGGCAGAGGCGGCGGTAGGGCTGGCGATCGTCCTCGGGCTCTATCGTAACTTCAAGACCGTCAATGTAGACGAAATCAATCTGATGAAAGGGTAGCGATGTTCCATGTTCCAAGTGCCAAGTTCCAAGTTGGAGAACCCTCCGACTTCCAAGAAACCTGGAACATGGAACCCGGAATCTGGAACAGCGAAGCCGCACCTTGAACCTGGAACGTAGAACCCGGAACCCGGAACCCGGAACCCGGAACGTGGAGCGCTGATGAAACTCGTTGTGCTCGTCCCATTGCTGCCGCTGATCGGGGTGCTGATCAACGGTCTGTTCGGGATGAAGATCAGGGGTCGAGCCCACCTGGTAGCCGTCTCTGCGTCCGGACTGTCGTGCCTTGTGGCCTTCCTGGTCTTCTTCCTGGCGATCGGTGGTCACACGCTCGATTGGGACGTCTACTCGTGGCTGAAGGTCGGCGATTTCCAAGTGCCAATCGGCTTTCTTGTTGACCCGCTCTCGGCGGTGATGATGCTGGTGGTCACCTTCGTTGGATTTCTCATCCATGTCTATTCGATCGGCTACATGCACGATGACCACGGCTACGCGCGGTTCTTCACCTACCTCAATCTGTTCATGTTCTCCATGCTGGTGCTCGTTTTGGCCAATAACTACCTCTTGATGTTCTTGGGATGGGAGGGGGTCGGGCTCTGCTCGTATCTTCTGATAGGCTTCTGGTACGAGAAAAAATCGGCCGCGGATGCCGGGAAAAAGGCCTTCGTCGTCAACCGGATCGGCGATGCGGGATTCCTGCTCGGACTCTTCCTCATCTGGAGCACCTTCGGGTCCCTGAAGTACGCGGAGGTGTTCAGGGCAGTCGACCCTGGTCTCGGCACGGGTATCTATACCGCCATTACCCTGCTGTTGTTCGTGGGGGCGATGGGAAAGTCCGCGCAGCTTCCGCTCTACGTCTGGCTGCCGGACGCGATGGAGGGGCCGACGCCGGTCTCGGCGCTGATCCACGCTGCCACCATGGTGACCGCCGGCGTTTACATGGTCGCCCGGTCGCACCCCCTCTATAACCTCGCGCCGTTCAGCCTCGAGATGGTGGCCTGGGTGGGCGCGGTGACTGCCGTCTTCGCTGCCACGATCGCGCTGGTCCAGAACGACATCAAGCGGGTCGTGGCCTATTCCACCATCTCCCAGCTCGGGTACATGTTTCTGGGCGCGGGTGTGGGCGCCTATGCCTCAGGCATCTTTCACCTGGGCACCCATGCGTTTTTCAAGGCCCTTCTTTTCCTCGGCGCCGGCTCGGTCATCCATTCCCTGCACGGGGAGCAGGACATCCGAAAGATGGGCGGACTCTGGAAGGCGATGCCGATCACCGCCTGGACCTTCCTGCTGGCATCGCTGGCCAACGCCGGGATCTTTCCCCTGGCTGGTTTCTGGTCCAAGGACGAGATCCTGTTCAACGCCTTCAAGCGCGGAATGACAGGCCCCTGGCTCCTGGGTCTCATCGGGGCCTTCCTCACGGCGTTCTATATGTTCAGGCTCTTCTTCCTGGTCTTCGCCGGGTCGTTCCGCGGCGATGCCCATGCGGGCCACCACCCTCACGAATCGCCGCCGAACATGGCGTACCCCCTGGTGGTGCTTGGTTTCTTTTCCGTGATCGCGGGGCTGATATTCGGCTTCCCTCCCGACCATGGGTTGTACCATCGCTTTGTGGCTCCGGTGTTCGAAGCGGCTCACGAACCAGCAGGGGCGGCGGCCCATGTCTCAGTGTCGTTCGAGATCGGCATGGCCGCGCTGTCGCTGGCCATCGCGTTGCTGGGGATCGGCCTGGCGTATCAGTTGTACATCAAGCGGCCGGGACTTCCCTCGGCATTAGCCGACCGGATGAAGGGGGTGTATCGTCTTCTGCTGAACAAGTATTGGGTGGATGAGCTGTATCAGGCGATCTTCATCACCTTCGGCAAGCGCGTCTGCACCTTTCTGTGGGGGGTCGATTCCCGGGTCGTTGACGGGGCGGTCAACGGAAGCAGTTGGCTGACAGTTCGGTTGAGTTTACTTTCGGCCTGGAACGACCTAAAGATTGTGGACGGGCTGGTCAATGCGATTGCGGATGTCATTCAGGGCGGAAGTCTCAGCCTCCGGCGGCTGCAGACGGGCGTCATCCAGAACTATATCCTGGCCATGGCGCTGGGCATTCTCGGGATGGTGGTGATTTATCTTTTTCTTTTCCCCTAAAAAGTTCCAGGTTCCGAGTTCGAAGTTCCAGGTTGAAGGAAAGGCCAGGGAACTTGGAACATGGCACATGGAACCTGGAACAGGAGGCTTGTCGCTCCCATGAATGTCTTACAATTTCCGATACTTTCTCTCATCGCCTACCTCCCGCTCCTCGGAGTCTTATTGATCCTTCTGATCCCGAAGGAGTCGAAGGGTGGCATTCGCTGGACTGCTCTGGCCTTCACGCTGGCCGGCTTTGTGGCCTCTTTTTGGCTTCCGGCCCACTTCGATGCTGCAACGCCAGAGATGCAGTTCGTGGAGAAGTTTTCCTGGATCCCCTCGTTGGGCGCGACCTATTTCTTCGGCCTCGATGGGGTCAGCATCTGGCTCGTCATGTTAACCACCTTCCTGTCAGTGATCGGGGTCGTCTGCTCATGGGAGTCGATCACGGAACGGCTAAAGGAGTATTATGCCTTTCTCCTGATCCTGGAGACAGGGATGCTCGGCGTCTTTTTCTCGCTCGATTTCTTTCTCTTTTACATCTTTTGGGAGGTGATGCTGGTCCCGATGTACTTCCTCATCGGCATCTGGGGCAGCGACCGTCGCCTCTACTCAGCCATAAAGTTCTTCCTGTACACCCTCTTTGGTAGCGTGATCATGCTGCTGGGGATTCTGGCGGTCTACTTCTACCACGGCGCCCAGACCGGGGTCTACACGTTCGATGTGCTCCGGCTGATGCAGGTCTCGTATCCCTCAACCCCGCTCTTTTCCCTGCTGGGCGTTCCGTTCTCGTTCCAGGATCTGGTCTGGCTCTCATTCTTCTTGAGTTTCGCCATCAAGGTCCCGCTGTTCCCATTCCACACCTGGCTGCCGGACGCCCACACGGACGCCCCCACGGCGGGCAGCGTCATCCTGGCCGGCGTTCTCCTCAAGATGGGGACCTACGGCTTCATTCGGTTCAATCTCCCCATGTTCCCTGAATCGACCACACACTTCGTGCCGATGATCATCATCCTCTCGATCGTCTCCATCATCTACGGTGCAATGGTCTGCATGGTGCAGCCCGACATGAAGCGTCTGATTGCCTACAGCTCGGTCAGCCACATGGGCTTCGTCATGTTGGGGATATTCGCCTTGAACGCCCAGGGTGTCCAGGGGAGCATCCTGCAGATGGTCAACCATGGCCTCTCGACCGGGGCGCTCTTCTTGATCGTTGGCCTGATCTACGACCGCCGCCACACCAGGCTCATCTCGGAGCTGGGAGGGCTCTCGAAACAGATGCCGATCTATGCCACACTGTTCGCCATCGTCATGCTCTCTTCCATGGGGCTTCCGGGGCTCAACGGCTTCATCGGAGAGTTCTTGATTCTCTTGGGGGCGTTCAAGGTCAATTATGTGTGGGCTGCCTTCGCGGTGACCGGCATCGTTCTCGGCGCGGCCTACATGCTGTGGCTGTATCAGCGGACCATGTTCGGCGCCCTGGAGAACCCGAAGAACGCCAACCTCAAAGACCTCAGTCCTAGGGAGATGAGCACCCTGATACCCATCGTCATCATGTGCTTCTGGATCGGCCTCTATCCCTCTCCTTTCCTGAGTCGGACGGAAGCGTCCGTGAAAAACATCCTGACGCGGGTCAACAAGGCGCAGGCTATCGCCGCTAAGCCCGTCCTGAGCCCAGTCGAAGGGTGCGTTGAGCCTTGTCGAAGCGGACCTATCCCGACGCGGTCGCCAGTGGCCGCCTTGCCGGTCCGGGAATCTCGATGACCCAGGCGTTCAACGTAGCAGACCTCTCCACCGCCGCACCTGAGGTCATTCTGAGCGCGGTGGCCATGCTGATCCTCGTGCTCGATTTCATCGCGCCGAGAGGCAAGAGGGACTGGCTGGGATACCTGAGCGTCCTCGGCGTACTCCTCACCCTGATGGTGGTGATCAGGCAGTGGGGGGCCACGCGGTCCGCCTTCAGCGGGCAATACATCAGTGACCCCTTTGCCCTGTTCTTCAAGGTCGTGTTCCTGGTCTCGTCTGCTCTCATCCTTCTGATGTCGATCGGTTACCTGAGAGGCGAAGGGATTGATAAAGGGGAGTTCTACAGCTTGATCCTCTTCGCCACATTTGGGATGATGCTGATGGCCAGCGCCGTGGACCTTCTGATCCTCTACGTTGGGCTGGAGACCATGTCGATCCCGATCTACATCCTGGCCGGGTTCTTGAAACGGGATCGGCGGAGCAACGAGGCAGCCCTCAAGTACCTGCTCATGGGAGGGTTCTCCTCCGCGGTCATTCTGTATGGAATCGTCATGCTGTATGGCCTGACCGGCGCAACCGGCCTCAAGGAGATTGCCTCCAAGCTGACGGCGGGAGCGGGCATGCTCTCAAACCCGGCGCTGATCCTGGCCATGGTGATGTTGGCGGCAGGCTTCGGATTCAAGATCGCTGCTGTCCCGTTTCACATGTACATCCCCGACGTCTATGAAGGTGCCCCGACTCCGGTGACGGCCCTCCTTGCGGCCGCCTCGGAGATCGCGGGCCTTGCCATCCTCCTGCGGGTCTTTTTGGTCGCCATACCAGGGCTTCAGGTCCGCTGGACTCTGCTCTTCTATGTTCTTTCCCTACTGACGATGACGGTGGGAAATGTGGTAGCGATTGCGCAGAGTAATATCAAGCGGATGCTCGCTTACAGCTCGATCGCCCACATCGGGTACCTCCTGATCGGGTTGGTGGCGGGACCGGAGCGGGGGATCTCGGCCACGCTTTTGTACACCCTGGTGTACGCCTTGATGACGCTTGGAGCGTTTGCCATGGTGATCCTCCTGTGTGTGGGGGAGGTGAAAGGGGAGCGGATCGACGACTTCACCGGCCTGGCTCAGCGGAGCCCCATGGCGGCCGCGGCGATGTTGATCTTTCTCCTCTCTCTGGCTGGTGTCCCGCCGACTGCAGGCTTTGTGGGGAAGCTCTATCTCTTCGGGGCAGCCATCGAGCGCGGTTATGTCTGGCTCGCGGTGATCGCCGTCGTCAATTCGGCCATTTCACTCTTCTACTACATGAAGGTGACGATGGCGATGTACATGCGCGACGTTCCGCCTGCCGGCTTGGCCTTGAGCCCTTCCCGGCCCCTACGGGTGGCG
>JBGPUH010000038.1:0-12356 GCA_041491025.1 Methylomirabilis sp. (SeqCode) | reverse complement strand
TCCGGCACCTCAGACGAGGGATGCAGGCGGCGGAAGAAACATGACCGGCGACCGGTATGGCAGGCCGCAACCACCTGTTCGACCTTGACAAGCAAGGCATCCTCGTCGCAATCAAAGTAGATCTCGTGCACCCGCTGGATGTGCCCCGACTCCTCCCCCTTCTGCCACATTCGCCGGCGAGAGCGGCTGTAGAAATGGGTGAGGCCCGTCTCCAGCGTCAGCCGTAGCGATTCTTGATTCATGTACGCGAGGGTCAGGACCTGCCCGTTCGTGATATCCTGGACAATGGCCGGAATCAACCCCGAGTCGTCGAACTTCAGTTGGCTTGGATCGAATCGTTCCATCGCACGTCAATCCCTCACGGGGACGCCCCGGCGGCGGAGGAAGGCTTTCGCATCCTGAACGGTCCATTCGCGGAAATGGAAGATGGAGGCGGCCAGCGCGGCGTCGGCCCCTCCCAGCACGAACGCCTCATAGAGGTGATCGAGCGTGCCTGCACCGCCCGATGCGATGACGGGAACCCCCACAGCATCTGTCACAGATCTCGTGAGAGCGAGGTCGTACCCGTCCTTGGTACCATCCTTGTCCATGCTGGTCAGCAGGATTTCCCCGGCTCCGAGCACTTCTCCGCGCTTCGCCCATTGTACAGCATCCAGGCCAGTTGGTGTTCGACCGCCGTACGTGTACACCTCCCATCGAAGTTCCGAGTTCCGGGTTTCGCGTTCCGGGTTTGGCGTCGCAGTTCCTGGTTCTGAGTTCCACGTTCCGCGTTCTGCACTTGGAACCGGGAACCTGGAACTTGGAACTTCCTCCAACCTGGAACCTGGAACCTGGAACCTGGAACTGTGGTTGATTTGCTTCGCGTCGATGGCGAGGACGATGCACTGACTGCCGAATCGCATGGCCGCCTCGGTGATCAACTCCGGTCGCTCGACTGCCGAAGTGTTAAGGGACACCTTGTCCGCGCCTGCCAGAAGGAGGGCCCGGATATCCTCAACCGTCCGGACTCCGCCACCCACCGTGAGGGGGGTAAAGGCCATCTCGGCCGTCCGCCGGACAGCTCCCAGAAGAATCTCCCGCCTCTCATAGGAGGCGGTGATATCGAGAAAGACCAACTCATCTGCCCCCTGCTGGTCATACAGGGCTGCCACCTCTGCCGGATCGCCCGCGTCCCGGAGGTTCACAAATCGAGTCCCCTTCACAACACGGCCGTCCTTCACATCCAGGCAGGGAATAATCCGCTTCGCCAGCATGATGCCCTATCCCGCGGCCGCGATCGCTTCTTTCAGCGAAAACCTGCCCTCATAGAGGGCCTTGCCAACCAAGGCGCCGATGATGCGGGTCGGCTCAAGCGCAGCGAGTCGTTTCACGTCTTCAAGTGTGGCAATGCCGCCGGAGGCAATGAGAGGGTGGCTGGTCGCCTGAGCCATGTGTAGCAGAGCTTCCAGATTCGGTCCCGTGAGCATCCCATCCCGCCCGATATCGGTGTAGATAATGGCAGCCAGCGGGAACTCGGCCGACCGGGCCGCCACCTCCGTCGCCAGCAGCCTCGTGTCGGCGGCCCAGCCGCGCACGGCGACGTTCCCTCCTCTCGCGTCGATCCCCAGGATAACCCGGCCAGGATAGCGACGGCTCGCTACAGCCAAAAACCCCTCATCTTCGATCGCTGCCGTCCCGAGAACCGCGCGCTCGATGCCGGAGGCGAAGACCTGGTCCAAGGCGGCCAGACTTCGGAGCCCGCCGCCAAGCTGCACTGGCACCTTAACCGCCCTGGCCACTTCGGCGGCAACCCGCAGTTGCTCCGGCCTTCCGGAAAAGGCCCCGTCAAGATCGACCAGATGCAGCATCGGCGCCCCCTCACTCTCCCACCGCTGGGCCACAGCGATCGGATCGCTCGCATAGGAAGTCTGCCGGAGGGGATCGCCCTGGGCCAGCCGAACGACCTGACCCCCTTTCAGGTCAATCGCCGGGATGACCAACATCTAGGTGAGCGAAGCGAAGTTCTTCAACAGCTGCAAGCCGAGGCCCTGGCTCTTTTCGGGATGAAACTGGCAAGCAAAAAGGTTATCTTGCCAGAGGACAGAGGTGAAGCGCATGCCGTGCTCGGTGGTGGCGGCGATCACGCCTTCATCCTCGGGTTGCACGTAGTAGGAGTGGACGAAGTAGAAGAATCCACCGTCAGGAATGCCTTTGAAGATCGGGGCGGGCCGCTCGATCCGGATCTGGTTCCACCCCATGTGCGGAATCTTCAGCCGTGCCGTACTGCCGCCTGCACTCGGGGTTAAGACCGCTTCCGGGAATCGGACCACACGACCCTTGATGACATTGAGGCCTTTGTGATGCCCGAATTCCTCGCTCTCACTGAAGAGGAAGTGAAGTCCTAAGCAGATGCCAAGGACCGGCTTCCCAGCGTCTATGGCGTGGAGCAGTGGCTCGACGAAGCCACCATCCCGAAGCTTCGTGATCCCGTCGCGAAACGCACCCACCCCGGGCAGGACGATGCCCGAGGCGTCTCGAAGCGTCCTCGAATCCTCCACGATCTTGGCGTCGGCCCCGACCCGCTCGAGCCCCTTCTGCACACTCCGGAGATTCGCGATGCCGGAATCGATGATGGCGATCATGGTCACCTCGTTCCATAGTTCACGTTCCAGGTTCCATGTTCCAAGTTCCCGGTTGGAGAAAGTTCCAAGTTCCTGGTTCCAAGTGCAGAGCACGGAACGTGGAACTCAGAACCAGGAACTGCGAAGCCGAACCCGGAACTGTTTTACTACAAGCGTCCCTTCGTCGATGGGACCTCCGCAATCCGAGGGTCGATACCTGTCGCCTGGTCAAGAGCTCTGGCCAACGCCTTGAAGATCGCCTCGACGCAGTGGTGCAGGTTCTCGCCATAGAGAATCGAGATGTGGAGGTTCACCTTCATATTCATCGCGAAGGCGCGCATGAACTCCTTCACCAGGGAGACGTCGAACTCTCCGATCCATCCGGTCAGCTTTGGCGCCTGATAGACGAAATAGGGGCGCCCACTGATGTCGATCACCACCTGGGCCAGCGCCTCGTCCAGGGGAACAAGGGCCGAGGCAAAGCGCCGGATGCCACGCTTGTCACCCATGGCCTGCGCGAACGCTTCGCCGAGGGCGATCCCTACATCCTCGACGGTGTGGTGCAGATCGACCTGGAGGTCCCCCTTCGCATTGAGGCTGAGGTCGAAGAGGCCATGCTTCGCCAATTGAGCCAGCATATGGTCAAGGAAGGGGATCTGCGTATGAACCTCGTGCCGGCCCGCCCCATCAAGGTTCAGCTCCACCGCCACATCGGTTTCCGAGGTTTTCCTTCGGACCAACGCTGTCCTGCCCATCATCCGATCTCCGCCTTCTTCATGTCCCCTTCGCACCTCGCGCCCCGCACTTCGCGCCTCTCATACTCTGTCATCACCCCCGTCACTCCATCCAGGAACCGATCGTTCTCTTCCGCCGTACCGATCGTGACCCGCAAGCAGTTGCTCAGGCCAGGCACTGATCCCAGATTCCGCACCAGGATGCCTTCCGCTAACAACCCCTCGAACACATGAGCACTAGGAAGCCTGGTCCGGAAAAGGACAAAGTTGGCTTCCGATGGGAAGACCTCTAGCCCGGCAAGCCCCACCAGCCGCCTCTCAACCCGTGCCCTCTCGCGGAGGACCTCACGAACATTGGTGTCGATCCACTCGCGATGGGCCAGTAGCGTGACGGCTGCCGCCTGGGAGAAGGCATTCACATTGAATGGGAGTCGGACCTTCTCCAGCTCGGCAGCGAGCGTCGGATGGGTCATGATGTACCCTATCCGAAGGCCGGCCAACCCGATCTTGGAGAGACTGCGGAGGATCACCAGTCGCTCCTGGTCGACCAGGTGCGGCAGCATTGTCCTGCCGGCGTAGGGGCCATAGGCTTCATCGACGACGACCAATCCGGGGGCGGCGGCCAAGATCTTGAGGGTTTCCGCCTCAGAGAAGATGCCGCCCGTCGGGTTGTTGGGCGTGGCGAGAAAAACCACCTTGGGGCCCGTCCGTTCGATGGCCTCGATCATCGCGGGCAGGTCAGGCTCGAAGCGGAACCCCAGTGGGACCCCTTCGAAGTGAAGACCTTGACTCCTCGCGATCAATTCGTACATCGAAAAGGTCGGGACCGGGGCGAGAACGGTCGCGCCTGGGCCTCCGATTGCAAGGAGCAACACTTGGATCAGTTCATCGGACCCATTGCCCAGGACAAGTTGCTCCGGCCCGACCCCATGCTCGGTGGCGAGGACCGATCGGAGCCGATCTGCCTTCGGATCGGGATAGCGGTTAACCTCCACCCGCTCGAGAGAGTGGAGCAGATCCTGACGAAGTCTCTCCGAGAGGGGGAATGGGCTCTCGTTCGCATCCAGCTTCACAAGATCGGGTCGTGGCTCCTCAGCCCGATACGCCGTGAGTCCCCGGACTTCAGCCTTGACGAGATCGAGAACGCGGGGCGGCTTCATGGTACGTGCGGGGTGCGGGGTGTGGGGTGCAGGGTGGGCTCCTCTCGCACCTCGCACGTCGGACCTCGCCCCTCGCACCTTATCGTCGCCGCCCTTGCGTGGGCCTCGAGTCCTTCCAGGCGGGCCAACTCTACCATCGCCGGCGTGAGCGCCTCCAACGTCTCCCTGCTGAAGGCGATCAGAGACGTCCGGCGTTGAAAATCGTCCACGGAAAGGCATGAGGCGAAGCGCGCCGTCCCGCTCGTCGGCAGGACATGATTCGGCCCAGCCACGTAGTCGCCCAACACTTCCGGGCTCGTCCCACCCATGAAGATGGCCCCGGCATGCTTGACTCGGGGCAGCAGCGCCCACGGATCCTTCACCATGAGCTCCAGATGTTCCGGCCCCAACTGGTTCGCCAGATCGGCCGCCTCGTTCAGATCCCTCACGACGACGGTCGCCCCAAATGCTTCAAGGGAGGCCTCGGCAATTTGCCGCCTAGGCAACGTGGTCACCTGGCGTTTCACTTCGTCCAACACCTCCTCGGCCACCCTTTGGGAGGGTGTGAGGAGCACGGCGCTGGAGAGGGGATCGTGCTCGGCCTGGGACAGGAGATCGGCGGCAGCCCACGCTGCCCTGGCCTCCTCGTCAGCAATGATCAACAGCTCCGTAGGGCCGGCGATCAGATCGATCCCCACCTGTCCGAAGATCAAGCGCTTGGCCGCTGCGACGTAAACATTCCCTGGCCCGACGATCTTATCCACCTTCGGGATCGAAGCGGTCCCATAGGCCATGGCGGCCACCGCCTGAACACCTCCCACCTTGTAGATCGCGCTGACACCGGCCAGGTCGGCGGCGACCAGAACCGCCGAAGCCACCCTGCCATCTCGGCGCACCGGCGTGCACATGACAATCTCCGGGACGCCGGCAATCGCGGCAGGGATCGCACACATGATCACCGTGGATGGGTAGGTCGCCGTGCCACCGGGGACATAGATTCCCACCCGCTCCAGCGGGCGACAAAGCTGCCCGACGATCGCCCCCTCTTCCTCCGAAAACCAGGACGCGCGAAGTTGTCGAGAATGGAATGCCCTGATCCGGGACGCCGCCGTCTTCAGCGCTTCCAGGGACGCCGGCGCCAGAGCAGCATACGCGTCCCTGATCTCCTCGGGCGCTACCCTCACCGAGTCCGGATCGAGGCGAACGCCATCGAACCGCTCCGCCTGCTCGAAGAGGGCTGCGTCGCCACGCGTCCTGACGCTCTCCAGAATGGCGCGAGCGGACTGCTCGACCTCGGCAGGCATGCTACCCTGTCGCCCCCTGAGGCGCGCAAAGAAGGCCTCACACTCGCGTGACCCCGCCGTCAACAGCTTCATCCGCGCGCTCCTTCCAGACGACGTTCTACCTGCTTCCGGATCTGCTCGATCAGCGCCTGGACCCTGAGGTACTTCGTCTTCAGGCTTGCGCGATTGACGATGAGCCGCGCCGTGGCTCTGGCGATCTCCTCGACCTCAACCAGCCCGTTTTCCTTCAGGGTCTGGCCGGTCGCCACCAGGTCGACGATCCGTTCCGCAAGCCCCACAAGCGGGGCAAGTTCGAGAGAACCGGTCAACTTGATGATCTCCGCCTGGACGCCCTTACGGCTGAAGAACTCCTCGGCGAGGTTCGGATACTTGGTGGCGACCCTCAGGTACGACCAGGAACGAGGGTCGTCCTTCTCGTGCAATGCGGCCGGCTCGGCCACAACTAGCCTGCAGGCGCCGAAGCCGAGATCGAGAGGTTCGTAGACATCCCGGCGCTGCTCGAGAAGCTGGTCCTTCCCCACGATCCCCATGTCGGCAGCCCCGTGCTCGACGTAGGTCGGGATGTCGGCCGGCCTCAGCGTGAGGAACCGAAGGTGTCGATCCTGGTCTTCACAGATCAAGCGGCGCGAATCGGAGAACGCTCTCACGCAGGAGATCCCCATCCCCTCAAATAGTTGAAGGGCGTCGATCAGGAGCCGGCCCTTCGGGAGCGCGATGGCGATCAATTCGTTCTTTGAAGGTTCCATGTTCCTTCGTTTCGGGTTTCGGGTTTCGGGTTTCGCGTCCCACCTCGAAACTCGGGACTCAACACTCGAAACTCTTTTTTATTCTGGGACCCGTTCGATGCTGGCGCCCAGACCGAGGAGCTTCTGCTCAAGCGACTCATATCCCCGATCAAGATGATAGACCCGCGAGAGCGTCGTGACCCCATCGGCGGCTAATCCCGCCAGAACCAGCGAGGCGCTCGCACGAAGGTCGGTGGCCATCACCGGCGCGCCCGAGAGTCTCGGGACCCCATTGACGAAGGCAGCATTGCCAATAACCTTGATATCGGCGCCCATTCTCAGCAGCTCATTCACATGCATGAACCGATTCTCAAAGACTGTTTCGGTGATGACGCTCGTCCCTTCGGCGGTGGACACGAGAGCCATGACCTGGGCCTGCATATCGGTGGCAAAACCGGGGTACGGATGCGTCTTGATATTGACTCCACGCACCGGCCCGTCCGCCCAGACGCGCAGGCTTCGATCTCCCCCCTTCACGCCGACGCCAGCCTCTTGCAGTTTGTCGGTAATGGCTTCCAGGTGCCGCGGTAGGCAGCGGTTGATTGTCACATCACCGCCGGTGATGGCGGCTGCGACCATCAAGGTTCCGGTCTCGATTCTGTCCGGGATCACCTCGTGCTCTGCCCCGTGCAGGCTATCGACACCCTCGATGCTGATCGTCGGGGTCCCGGCGCCCTCGACCCTCGCGCCCATGCGATTCAGGAGAGTGGCCAGATCAACCACCTCGGGCTCGCACGCCGCGTGTTCCAGCACGGTGACCCCGTCCGCGAGGACAGCGGCCATCATCAGGTTCTCGGTGCCGGTGACGGTCTGGCCATCGAATGCAATCCTGGCGCCTGTCAGGCGTGGCGCCTTCGCCTCTACGTATCCGGAATCCAGACTGATCTTCGCGCCCATCTTCTCCAGCCCGGCGAGGTGCATATTGATCGGCCGGGGGCCGATGGCGCACCCCCCAGGCAATGAGACCCGTGCCCGGCCGAACCGAGCCAGCAAGGGGCCCAGAACCAATACCGACGCCCGCATCGTCTTGACCAGCCCGTAAGGAGCTTCGACTTGACCGAGTTGATCTGCGCAGAGGGTTAAGGCTTCCTGGCCAAACCCTTCCACCCTGACGCCCAGATGGCTGAGCAGGGTGATGATCGTTCTCACGTCGCCCAGTCGGGGAACACGAAGGAGCCGGATCGGCTGATCCGTCAGCAAAGAGGCAGCCATGGCGGGCAGGGCAGCGTTCTTCGCGCCACCGGCTTCCACCTGGCCCCTGAGGGGGACCCCGCCTTTGATGATCAGCTTATCCAAGTGGCCTCGCTCTCCGGCGCGCGAGGACGACTCGATCACGACCGCCGAGGTCCTGCCTCACATCGGCCGGTCCGAACGCCTCGGTCCCCCGGATCAGCCCCAGGACGGCGGATGCCTGACCATCGCCGATTTCGAGGGACAACCAACCATCTTCGCGAAGATAGTCTGGCGCCTCTTCGATGATTCTCTTGTGATAGCGGAGACCGTCAGGCCCGCCGTCGACGGCATCGAGAGGCTCGTAGGCGGCAACCTCAGGCGGTAGCTCGGCAAGGGCACCCGAGGGGATGTAGGGCGGATTTGAGACGATCACATCAAATCCTCCTGCACCGAGATCGGCACGAAACGGCCCAAACAGGTCGCCCTGCATGCAGCGAACTCTGTCCGTCAGTCCCAACGCTTCCGCGTTTCGCCTGGCAGTCCTTATGGCGGCTGAAGAGCGTTCGAGAGCATAGATGCGCGCATGAGGGACTTCCATGGCTAGCGCGAGGGCGATAGCGCCAGACCCGGTGCCGATGTCCACAATGGTAAGCGCAGAGTGCTGAGTGCTGAGTGCTGAGTGCACAGGATGGCAAGTCTTGGCCCTAGTTTCAAACTCGGAACTCGGAACTCGGAACTCGGAACTGATCTTTTCAAGGACGGCTTCGACCAGCGTTTCGGTCTCCGGCCGAGGGATCAGGACCCCGCGGCTTACCCTGAGGGAAAGGGACCAAAACTCTTTCACCCCGAGGACGTAAGCGATCGGCTCTCTTGCCTCGCGACGGGATAGCATCGATTCAAGGAGACCAGATCTCCCGGAAGCGATTGATCGCTCTGGTTCCAAGATGAAGCGCCACCGCGGGATCCCTGAGGCGGCTTCCATGAGGCAGGCAGCGTCGAGCAACGCGCTCTCCACGCCGGCCCGCAGCAGCCGCTCAACTACACGGCGATACGTGAGAATGTGCGGGGTACGGGGTGCGGGGTACGGGGTGTGCTCCTTTCGCACTTCGCACTTCGCACTTCGCACTCTATTCTCCATATCTCGCACTTGCCCCTCCGGCATTGAACCTGTCTTCATGTCACGGCTCTTCTCAAATCAAGGCCCTCAATCGTTCAGACTGATCGTGCGCCGCGAGCGAGCTAATCAGCTCCTCCAGATCCCCCTCCAAGATTCGCGGGAGGCTATGAAGCGTGAGACCGATCCGATGGTCAGTGACCCGACCCTGGGGGAAATTATACGTGCGTATCCGCTCACTCCGATCCCCCGTCCCGACTTGCTGACGTCGCGCCTGGGAAATCTCCGCCTCCTTCTCCGCCCTGGCCAGCTCGAGCAACCGAGCCCGCAAGACCTTCATTGCCTTGGCCCGGTTCTTGTGCTGCGACTTCTCGTCCTGGCAGCTGACCACCATCCCGGTCGGCAGGTGCGTGATCCGGACAGCCGAATCAGTGGTGTTGACAGACTGCCCCCCGGGACCGGTGGAGCGGAAGACATCGATCCGGAGATCCTTGGGGTCAATTTGTACCTCCACCTCCTCCGCCTCAGGCAGAACCGCCACGGTGACGGTGGAGGTGTGAATCCGTCCACTCGATTCCGTGACAGGCACCCTTTGCACCCGATGGACGCCGCTCTCGAACTTGAGGCGGCTGTAGGCCCCGCGCCCCTCGATGCCAAGGATCGCCTCCTTCACGCCACCGACACCAGTCTGATGCGAAGCGAGGATCTCCACCTTCCAGCCCTGGGACTCAGCGAATCGGCTGTACATCCTGGCCAGCTCCGCCGCGAACAGCGCGGCTTCGTCGCCTCCAGCTCCGGCGCGAATCTCCAGGATGATGTCTTTCTCGTCGGCAGGATCCCGCGAAAGCAACAGAACCTTCAACTCCTCTTCCAGCTTCTCCCGCTTGACGGCCAGATCCTGCAGCTCCGTCTCCGCGAGCTCACGCATGTCATCCTCGGCTCCGCTGCCGAGCAGCGTCTTCGCTTCCTCTGTATCGGCAAGGAGCTTCCGATACCGCCGGTATGCCTCCACGAGCGGTTCCAGATCCGCATGGGCCTTGGCCAGCCGCTGGAAGCGAGGTTGATCCCCGATGACAACGGGATCACCCATCTGCTGGACGATCTCCTGAAACCGCTCCTCGACGGCCTTCAGGCGCTCTACCAGTTCGGGCATCGAGATCACCCTCTCACACGAACGACACCGCGATTATGGGGCTGCCTCCTCCGGAACCACTGTCGGCGTATCAGCAGAGGCGGCCTCAGCAGCCAGTTCGGCCTCCTTCGGCTTCCCGCCATACTTCCTCCGGAACCGATCGACCCGCCCCTCAGTGTCGATCAGCTTCTGGCGACCGGTGAACAGCGGGTGGCACTTGGAACAGATCTCCACTCGTAAAGCAGGCACGGTGGAGCGGGTGTGGACCACCTCACCGCAGGCGCACGTGACCGTGGTCGGTTGATAGTTGGGGTGGATACCGGGTTTCATACTCGTCCCTCCCTAGAACCTCCTGATTGTTCAGTACGCTAGACGCGTCGTAATTATACGTCCAAAGGCTGAGCCCGCTCAATGCAAAACAGCCCGTCCTCTCGGCGGGCTGTTGGGTGGCATCTGTTCGGGGGAAATCACTCAAGAATTCATGGCCCTCAAGAACTCCTCGTTGCTCTTGGCTTCCTTCAACTTCTCAAGAAGGAGTTCCATTGCCTCCACCACACCCATGGTCTGGAGAACCTTGCGAAGGACCCACATCCGGTGGAGCTCCTCTTGTGTCAGCAGGAGTTCCTCTTTGCGCGTGCCTGACCGGAAGATATCGATGGCAGGGAAGACCCGCTTGTCCACCAACCTTCGATCCAGGACGAGTTCGCAGTTGCCGGTACCCTTGAACTCCTCAAAGATCACATCGTCCATCCGGCTACCGGTGTCGATGAGGGCCGTGGCCATGATCGTGAGGCTTCCGCCCTCCTCGATGTTCCGCGCCGCTCCGAAGAACCGCTTGGGGCGCTGCAGCGCGTTGCTGTCCACGCCGCCAGAGAGGACCTTGCCGCTCGGCGGGACAATGGTGTTGTACGCCCGCCCCAACCGCGTGATGGAGTCCAGAAGGATCACCACATCCCGCTTATGCTCCACCAACCGCTTGGCCTTTTCGATCACCATTTCGGCCACCTGCACGTGGCGCGTGGCCGGTTCGTCGAAGGTTGAGCTCACCACCTCAGCCTTCACGGAGCGCTGGAAATCGGTCACCTCCTCTGGCCGCTCGTCGATCAGGAGCACGATCAAGATCACCTCGGGATGGTTCTTGGTGATACTGTTCGCGATCTTCTGGAGGAGAATGGTTTTCCCCGTCCTCGGCGGGGCGACAATCAGGCCGCGCTGCCCCTTCCCGATCGGGGTGAGGAGATCCATCACTCGCATATTCATCTCATCAGGGGTGGTCTCCAGCCGAATCCGCTGATTCGGGAAAAGAGGGGTCAGATTATCGAAGAGGACTTTCTCCTTGATCAGCTCCGGATTTTCAAAGTTGACGGCCTCGACCTTGAGGAGGGCGAAGTAGCGTTCCCCTTCCTTGGGGGGTCGGACCTGCCCCGACACCGTATCGCCGGTTCTGAGATCGAAACGTCGGATCTGTGATGGCGACACATAGATGTCGTCCGGCCCCGGCAAGTAGTTGTAGTCCGGCGCCCGCAGGAATCCGAATCCGTCGGGGAGGACCTCCAGCACTCCTTCTGCGAAGATCAGCCCGCTTTTCTCCGTTTGTGCCTCAAGGATCTTGAAGATCAGTTCCTGCTTGCGGAGACCACTGGCGCCCACCACATTCAGGCTCCTGGCAATGGAATTCAGCTCAGAGATGGTCTTTTCCTTCAACTCGACGATGTTCATCGATCCCCCCTTGGGAAGGGCCGCGACCGTCTCCTTCGCTTCTGATGCAGTAGTGGTTCGCCTAGTCGGTTCAGACGCTGGTGAGGCCATCTACGCGCACTCCTACTCCTCAATGATGTTGTGAATGATGATCCTGTTTCGCGATTTCGATCTGGTACCCGCCCTTACCTGTGACCGATCACCGAGTGGCGCACATCAACGTGGACACACATCAACGTGGCGGCCCGGTCACCAGGAAAAGGAGCCCTGCCGGAAGCGTGGGAAACAACGGTCTGAATCGGAGAGCAAGATAGGTCAGATCTCAGGCAGCATCATGCTCGACGGCCCGTGAAATCCACGGGAATGCTTCACGAGCCCAGACGCTCAATAGAAGTTGAATCCTCAGCGAGATTTTCGATTTCAGTGTAGAGAGGCCCTTGTCCTTTGTCAAGCCTTTTTTCAACGCCTTTCGGGGGCAATCGGTCGTCAGCGGTCCGGGTCAGGACGCAACGAGCCCCTCGGCCTGAGTTCAATTCGAATGAGCTCCCCGAAGGTTCAGTCGGCCGCTCTCGATGAAGCCTCGGCGGACAGTTGTTTCCACACAGCCCTCACCTGGCGCTCCGTCTCTTTAAGCGATCCTCCATTCTCGATGACGAACTTCGCATGGCGACGCTTCT
>JBGPUH010000037.1:0-12596 GCA_041491025.1 Methylomirabilis sp. (SeqCode) | reverse complement strand
GGCCTCAGAGCCTGGTGGGAGCGTGAGTCATGCGGCATAGGAAAGCGGGGAGAAAGCTCGGCCGGACAACGGCTCACCGCGAGATGCTCCTCCGGAACCTTCTGACGTCACTTTTCCATTACGAAAAGATCGTGACAACCGAAGCCAAGGCCAAGGAACTGCGCAAGCTGGCAGAAAAGGTTATCACGCTGGCGAAGCGAGAGGATCTCCATGCGCGTCGGCAGGCGGCGGAAGTTATCGAGGACGAGAAGGTGTTGAAAAAGTTGTTCGAGTCCATCGGAGGCCGGTACAAAGATCGAAACGGTGGCTACACGAGGATTACAAAGTTGGACTACAGAATGGGCGACGGCGCACCGCTTGCGGCCATCGAGCTGGTGGGCTCCGGCGCCGCCCCCGAGCCTTCGGCGAAGCCAGCGAAACGGCGCGGCCGCCGTCAACACAAGGGGGCGGCCGCAGGGCAAAGGCCGGCCGAACCGCTGGCGGCTCAAGCGGGCGAGGCTGAGAGAGCGGCCCGACCGTGAAGACCGCCCATCCTGCATGATGAGATGAAAGGTTGCCCTTCTCGAGCCGTTCGGGAAGGGCATCTCTCTTTTACGCAGGCGGGATTTCCCTTTACAAGGGTGCGGCCCGTGTGCTAGGAAAAGGGCCTTAATACGGGGAAGCTGGACTCCGCGATGAGGGGGGAAGGGTCGTGAGCAGGGCGGAGATCGCCAAGATCCGAAACGTGGCAATTGTGGCTCATGGAGGCGCGGGCAAAACCACCCTGACCGAGGCCTTGCTCTTCGATGCAGGCTCCACGTCCCGCCTCGGGAAGGTCGATGATGGGACAACCGTCACCGATTTCGACGAGGACGAGATCAAGCGGAAGATGAGCGTCAGTTCTGCCCTCGCGTCCTGCGAGTGGAAGGGATACAAGCTCAACCTGGTTGATACCCCTGGAGCCTCTATCTTCTTGACCGACACGCGGAGTTGCCTGAGGGTGCTTGACTCTGCCCTTGTGGTGGTCAGCGGCGTCTCTGGCGTGAAGGTGCAGACGGAGAAAGTCTGGACGTACGCCGAAGCAAGGGGCATCCCCAGGATGATCTTCATCAACAAGATGGATCAGGAGCGGGCAGACTTCTTCCGGGTCCTGGAAGACGTTCGGAAAAACCTCTGTTCGGTCGCGACACCGGTACAGTTTCCGATAGGAGCCCAGGCGTCATTCCAGGGTGTTGTCGATCTCCTGCGAATGAAAGCCGTGATCTACCAGAGCGGCACCACGGGGAAGTTTTCCGAGGCGGAGATTCCGGCCGAGCTGAAGCCGAGAGCGGTGGAGCTGCAGGCGAAGCTGATGGAGGCGGTTGCGGAAAGCGACGATAAGCTGCTGGAAAAGTATCTGGAAGTGGGCACCCTCTCGGCTGAAGAGTTGAAGGTCGGGTTAAGGCGAGGGGTCTTGGGGGGGAAACTCGTTCCGGTCCTCTGCGGTTCGGCCCTCAAGAATATCGGGGCGCAGCCCCTCCTAGATCTTCTCACTGAAGTCTTGCCATCCCCTGCAGATCGGCCAGCGGTCGAGGGAATCGATCCGAGGAACGGGGAGCGGATTGTCCGGGACAGCACAGAGAATGCCCCATTGTCCGCCTTGGTATTCAAGACAGTCGCCGATCCGTACGCCGGGAAGATCACGCTGTTCCGCGTCTACTCTGGCCTGCTCTCATCTGACTCCACCGTCTACAATACCAACAAAGGATGCAAGGAAAGGATCGGTCAACTGGTATTCCTCAGGGGCAAAAGCCAGATGCCAGTCCCAGCCATTGGCCCTGGAGATCTCGGGGCCGTGGTGAAGTTAAAAGAGACAGGGACAGGTGATACCCTCTGCGACGAACGGAGCCCGATCCGCCTGGAACCCGTTGAGATCCCAAGCCCCATTATCGAGTATGCCATCGTGCCGAAGGCAAAAGGGGACGAAGAGAAACTGAGCGGGGGGCTGCAGCGGCTCCGGGAGGAGGACCCCTCCCTTCACATTCGACGCGATCTCCAGACGAAGGAGATCATCCTAGCCGGGATGGGGAAGGCGCACCTGGAGATCGCGATCGATCGCCTCAAGCGCAAGTTCGGGCTTGAGGTCCAGATGAAGACGCCCCGCGTCCCATACAAGGAAACGATCCACGGACGGACCGAGGTTCAGGGCAGGCACAAGAAGCAGAGCGGGGGCCGTGGACAGTTTGGCGATTGCTGGATCAAGCTCGAGCCACTGCCTCGGGGTGGGGGGTATGAATTCGTGAACCAGATCGTTGGGGGCGTCATCCCCAAGCAGTACATCTCTGCGGTGGAGAAGGGGATTATCGAGGCGATGGAGGAAGGGTCTCTTGCGGGGTATCCTGTAGTGGATGTGAAGGTCATCCTCTACGATGGCTCCTACCATACCGTGGACTCGTCGGAAATGGCCTTCAAGATCGCCGGCTCTCTGGCGTTTAAGAAAGGTGTCCTGCAGGCAAACCCCGGTCTGCTGGAGCCGATCATGACGGCCGAAATTGCGGTCCCCGATGACTGCATGGGCGATGTGATCGGCGACCTGAATAGCAAGCGGGGGCGTGTCCTCGGCGTCGAGGCCAGGGGGAAGGCCCAGGCGATCAGAGCGCATGTCCCCTTGGCCGAGATGCTGGAGTACGCCACTCAGCTCAAGGCCATCACCGGAGACCGAGGAGACTACACCATGGAGTTCTCTCACTACGATGAGGTTCCGCCGCACTTGAGGGAGCGAGTCATCGCCGAATCGAAAGGTGAGAAGGAGGAATAAGCGACCCCTCTCCGATCTTCCCCGTTTTCCCTTGCATGGTCGGGGGCAATGTGTTAAATTTACTACAAGAGTGGGCATCGAATGCCCGCTCTTTGTTTTATGCGGGATCGTGGACCATGAGCGCCGTGGTTGTGGAACGAGTATCGTCGATCGCCCTCCCGCTCCTCCAGGAGTTGGGGCTGGAACTTGTAGACGTAGAATTCCGCCGCGAAGCGGGTGGATGGATCCTGCGGCTCTACCTCGATAAGAGTGGCGGGATAGCCTTGGGTGACTGCCAGCGGGTGAGCGAAGAGTTGGGCGACCTTCTCGACGTAGAGAATGTTATCGACCACCCCTATTCGCTCGAGGTCTCTTCTCCGGGCCTGAACCGCCCACTGAGCAGGGAGGCTGACTTCATCCGTTTTGTTGGCCAACGCGCCAGGGTCAGCACCTCGCAGGCCATCGGGGGGCAGCGGCGGTTTCTCGGCATCCTGAAGGGCTTCGAGGGGGGGCGGATCATGCTGCAGCGAGAGGATGGCAGTGTCGTCCTCATCCCTCATGCGCTGATCTCGAAGGCCCGGCTGGCTCCAGCCCTGTAAAGCAAGGGGTTAGGGTCTAGAGTTCAGGGTAGAGAAGTGATAAAGGATTCACCCTCCCCTATACCCTAGACCCCAGAGTGAGTGCGATGGGCATTGATTTGCTTCAAGTCATAGAACAGATCGGGCGTGAGAAAGCGATCGATCCTGCAGTCCTGATCGACGCCGTGGGCGCGGCAATTCTGTCCGCGTCTCGGAAGACCCTCGGGCCCGTCCAGGACCTGCGAGTGGAATTCGACAAGCCCTCTCGTGGCTTCAAGCTCTATGCGGTGCGAAAGGTCGTCGAGAAGGTCCTGAACCCCAAGGTCGAGATCTCCGTCGAGGAGGCCCAGCAAGTGAGCCCGGAGGCCAAGCCGGGCGATGAGATCAGGTCCGAAGTGAAGGCGGGTGGGTTTGGCCGCATTGCTGCACAAACAGCAAAGCAGGTGATCATCCAGCGGGTCAGGGAAGCAGAACGGGAGAGCATTTTTCAGAGCTTCAAGGCGCGACAGGGTGAGCTGGTCAACGGCGTCGTTCAACGGGTCGTGAAGGGGAACGTCATCGTCAACCTCGGGAAGGCCGAAGCGATCCTCCCCGTTCGGGAGCGGCTCCCACGTGAAGATGTCAGGATCGGAGATCGGGTTCGGGCGTATGTTCTCGATGTGAAGAAGTCGGCGAAGGGGTCTCAGATTATCCTTTCGCGAACGCACCCAGGCCTCCTGGCGAAGCTGTTCGAGATCGAGGTCCCCGAGATCTACGAGGGGATCGTCGAGATCAAGGCCGTTGCGCGGGATGCCGGCGAGCGGGCCAAGGTCGCCGTGGCCTCGCGCGATGGGAATGTGGATCCCGTCGGGGCCTGCGTTGGATACCGGGGCAGTCGGATTCAGGCTATTGTAAGGGAGCTGATGGGTGAAAAGATCGATGTGATCGCCTGGAAGGACGATCCGGCCGCCTTTGTCCGAAACGCGCTTGCCCCCGCTGAGATCGGGAGCGTCGAAATCGACACGGAGGCGCACACCCTCAAGGTGCTCGTGGCTGACGGCCAGCTTTCGCTGGCCATCGGGAAAAAGGGACAGAACGCTCGGTTGGCGGCCAAGTTATTGGGATGGAAGGTGGACATTAAGAGCCGGGGCGAGCTTCAGAAGGAATCGGAAGCGCGCTCGAAGGCGGAGGTCGAGGCCGTGGCGGCCGTGGCGAGTAGAACCGCTACTATCGTGGATTCGCTGGCGGAATTGTCCGGCGTGGGCGAGAAATTAGCCACTCGCCTGGTGGATGCCGGTCTGGACAGTTATCAGAAGTTGGCCGACGCGTCGGAGGAGGTCTTGGTCCAGGTAGAAGGGATTGGTCCGAAGACGGCCCAGAAGTTGATCGAGGCCGCGAAGGCTGCCATCGCTGTGGGGGAGGCAGGGTAGGTGGTCTCTTCTCCTGTGCGAACGTGTGTCGCATGCCGAGCGATCCGGCCGAAGGCGGAACTGGTCCGCGTTCATCTGGTGCCGGGCGCAGGGCTGGGTATCGACCTGGGGGGTGGACCTGGTCGCGGCGCGTACGTCTGCCCGACACACCCCTGCCTTGAACAAGCGGTCAAGCGGGGTGAGCTCGGACGCTCTCTTGGTGTAGCGCTCCCGCCAATAGCGGTCGAGGAGCTTGAAGGGTTGATTCGGGAGCGGGTCTCCCGAAAGGTGGCCGCGCTCCTTGGACTTGCGCGCCGGGCCCGAAAGGTCGTGTCAGGTGCGGAAGCGGTGGAGTCAGCAGTGAAACGCCACGCAGCCCGATTGATCCTCACCGCGGCAGATGCGTCCGCGAGCTCGGTCGAGAAGCTCAGAGTGTTGGCCGTAGAGGCTGGCGTGGCATGCTATTCCAGCTTTGGGAAGGAGGAGTTGGGGGCCGCAGTCGGTGGCGCGCATCGAGCATACGTTGCGGTGACTGATCCCGGCTTTGCAGAGGCTTTGATTGCTGTTCTGGCGAAGATCCCAAAGCAGATCGAAGCGGGAAGCGGCCCCCAGGGTGAGGCAATCGATGCGCTGGGCCGGGCCGAATCCCGGAGGGCTTGGAGGTGATCGGGCGTGGGAATGATTAGGGTCTATGAGCTGGCCAAAGTACTCGACATGTCGAGCAAGGAACTCCTGGATCGGCTCAACAAGGCAGGCCTAAAACTCAAGAGCCACAGCAGCAATGTGGATGAGGCCCGCGCGAGGTCGGTCCTGGCAGCGGAACCACCCAAGAAGAAGGTCCGCGCCAAGCCGAAACCCATGGAGTCCGGCCCGCCGGCCAAGGTGGCTCCCACCGAGCCCATGGCGACACCACATCCCAAAGCGGGCAAGGCCGAAGGGCCGGCGGCGGCGGCTCACAGGATCTCGTCGGCTAGGCCCGCTGGGCCGAAGCTCGCTGAGCCAAAGCCAAAACCAGGGCCCCAGCCGATAGCGGAAGGGACGCTGGCGACGAAATCGAGCCCGGTTCGGCCGGCAGCGCGTCACAAGCCGCAGGTTGTTCCTTCCCCCAAATCAACCGGGGCGACCGTGGCTCTCGAACAACCGTCCCCCGCGCCTCCCAAGGTGTCCGCCCAGCCGCCGGCCGCCCCGACTCCAGCGAAGACGGCGCCGTCGATCACCCGGGTGACGCCTGCTGCAAGCCGCGCGCCCGAGGAGGAGGGGGTGGTCGTTGCTCCCCTTGAGCCTCAACCCCCCACGCAGGTGGAGCCGGCCGAGCCCGAAGCGCCCGCGCCAGCCCCCCTGATTGTCAAGTTTTCGGAGACGATCACTGTCAAGGAGCTGGCGGAACAGCTCCAAGCGAGCCCCAGTGAGATCATCAAGAAGTTGATCAAGGTGGGAATCATGACCACTATCAACCAGCCGCTTGACGTGGAGTTGGTGAAAACGGCGGCTGACAGGTTGGGATTCACCGTTGAAGTGACGCCCCTGGAGGAGACCCCCGCCGAGGCGAAAGAGGTTGAGGACCCTTCGCTGCTGCAGCCTCGACCCCCGGTGGTCACCATTATGGGCCATGTTGATCACGGAAAAACCTCCCTGTTGGATGCGATCCGTGAGACCAATGTCATCGCGTCGGAGGCAGGAGGGATCACCCAACATATCGGTGCCTATCAGGTCGATCTGCCCAATGGCAAGGTCACGTTCCTGGATACGCCCGGCCACGAGGCGTTCACCGCGATGCGTGCGCGTGGGGCACAAGCCACCGATGTTGTGGTCTTGGTCGTCGCAGCCGACGACGGGGTGATGCCTCAGACCGTAGAAGCCATCAACCATGCCAAGGACGCCAAGGTTCCGATCCTGGTCGCGATCAACAAGATCGATAAGCCCGGCGCCGATCCGAACCGTGTGAGGCAGCAGTTGTCGGAGCACGGTCTGGTCCCGGAAGAGTGGGGAGGGCAGACGATCTTTGTGGAAGTCTCGGCCAAGAAGAAGGTCGGGATCGATCACCTTTTGGAGATGCTCCTCCTGCTCGCCGAAATTCAGGAATTAAAGGCGAATCCCGACCGACCAGCGAAAGGCGTCATCGTCGAGGCCGAGCTGGATCGTGGCCGAGGGCCGGTGGCGACCGTGTTGGTGCAAAAGGGGACCCTTAAAGTGGGTGACGTCATCGTCGCCGGACTGCACTCAGGCCGGGTGCGGGCCATGATCAACGAGAAGGGAAAAAAGGTCCAGGAGGCGAGGCCTGCGACTCCAGTGGAGGTCCTGGGGCTTTCAGGGATCCCGCTGGCCGGGGATACCTTCGTCGTCGTGGCGGATGAGCGGAAGGGCCGGCAGATCGCGGTCGGCCGGCAGCAGAAGCATCGAGAGGAGCGGATCGTCTCGAGGCACCGCGTGACCCTCGAGGATTTGCACCGCCGCATCAAGGAGGGAGAGGTCAAGGAACTCCACATGATCATCAAGGGGGACGTCCAGGGTTCCATCGGGCCCTTCCGGGAATCTCTGGAGCGGATCAGCACGGAGGCGGTGAAACTGAAAGTGATCCACTCCTCCGTGGGCGCCATCAACGAAACCGACGTGATGCTCGCATCTGCCTCCAATGCAGTCATCGTGGGATTCAACGTGCGTCCCGATTCAAAGGCCCAGAAGCTGGCCGAGCTGGAGAAGGTCGAGATTCGGCTCTACACGGTTATCTATGACGCGATCAACGAGATCCGGGGGGCTATGGAGGGGCTGCTGGAGCCCAAGTATGTCGAGCGCCCGGTGGGCCGTGTTGAAGTTCGTCAGATCTTTCAAGTGCCCAAAGTGGGGGTCATTGCGGGCTCGTTCGTTGTGGAGGGCAAGGTGAGCCGGGACAGCCCCGTCCGCATCGTCCGTGACGGGAAGGTGGTCCACGAGGGGAGGATCGGGTCGCTCCGCAGATTCAAGGAGGATGTCCGAGAGGTCCAGAGCGATTTCGAGTGCGGGATCGGCCTCGTGAAATTCAACGATGTCAAGGTTGGCGATATCCTGGAAGTCTATGAACTTGAAGCGGTCGCCCAGAAATTATAGAGAGGTCTCGGGTTTCGAGTTTCGGGTTGCGAGTTCTTCCTCACCCGAAACCCGAAACCCGTAACTCGAAACTGTTTTGGTCATGACGGTAGGAACCTGCCGCGTCGAGCTGCGCATCCCTGGCAACAGCTCTCTCAAGGGCAAACGTCGGGTTGTCAAGAGCATCAAAGATCGAGTTCAGGGCCGCTTCAATGTCTCCATCGCCGAGGTGGACCGTCTTGATGACTGGCAACGCGCCACGTTGGGGATCGCCTGCGTCAGCAACAATCCTCGCCTGGTGGATGAGACCCTGAGCAAGGTGGTCAACCTCATTGATCGCGACGGCGATGCCCTGATTCTCGATTACGAGATCGATCTGGTGACCCATTGAACCCGCCAGTTCTCGCCAGGGTGCCCACCAACGTAGGGCGAAGTAGTTGGAGGGGCACTTGGCATCCATGCATTTGATACGCTGATGCAAGGCAAGCGCGCCGAGCGTGTCGGTGCCCTGATAAAGGAAGAGCTCAGTCGCCTGATCCTACGTTCGGTCAAGGATCCGAGGATCGGCTTTGTGACGGTCACCCGTGTGTGGGTGAGCGATGATCTGCGGCATGCGAGGATCTATATCTGTTCGGCCGGGGGCGGAGAGACACAACGCCCCGAAGCGCTGATCGGTCTGAAGAGCGCGGCGGGTTTTCTGCGGGGCGAGCTGGGGCGTTGGCTGTGCCTGCGCTATGCGCCGGAACTGGTGTTCTTGCCGGATGATTCGCTGGAGGAGGCGCTGCACTTGGCTGAGCTGCTGCGGCGGATCGAGACCGACAGGACGATGGAGAAGTGACGATGGGGAGCCGGGTGGACCTGCACCTTCACACGACGGCCTCCGATGGTGCGCTACGGCCGGCGGAGCTGGTAAGGGCCGCCGCTCGCATCGGGATCCGTGTCATGGCCGTGACCGACCACGACAGCGTCGATGGGATCCGAGAGGCACAAGATGCCGCCTCCGGTCTTCCGATCGAGGTGATCCCGGGGATCGAGGTAAGCGCCAGTCTGGATGGCGACGAGATCCATGTGTTGGGCTACCTTCTCCATGCGGATGACCGCCGCCTGCGTGAAAGCCTTTGCCGGCTTCAGGAGGCCAGGGTCACGCAAGCCCGGGCCATGGTGGAGAGGCTGGGAGAACTGGGCTGCCCGCTCGAGTGGGAGCGTGTGATGGCGATTGCTGACAGCGGCTCGGTGGGACGGCCCCATATCGCCAAGGCCCTTGTGGAGCGGGGCTACGTCGGGTCGGTGGATGAGGCCTTCTCGCGCTTTCTGAGACGGGGAGGCCCGGGGTATGTTGAGGGACTGAAGCTTCTTCCCCAGGAAGCGGTCAGCCTGATCAGGGAGGCGCATGGCGTACCCTCCTTGGCCCATCCGATCATCGTGGGAGCGAACGACTACCGGTTGGATCTCTCCCGCCTGCTCCCAATCATGGTGGAGGCTGGCCTGGGGGGCATCGAGGCCTACTATAAGGGCTACACCCCAGAGATCACGGCATCGCTCCTTGCCGAAGCTGGTCGACATCGGCTGGTTCCCACCGGTGGGAGCGATTTTCACGGTGCGGGTGTCGTTGCCGACGCCGAGCTGGGGGCGGTAGAGGTCCCGTGGGAGACGGTCGAGCGGCTGCGGGCACGCCAACGGGAATCGGGGCGCACGCCTGCCACTGGTGTGTGAGGCGTGGCATATTCGATGGAACTCAGCGGGGTCTTGAACATCAACAAGTCTGAGGGGATGACCTCTCACGATGTGGTTGACGTCGTGCGACGGTTCCTGAAGATCCGCCGCGTGGGCCACACGGGGACTCTGGATCCGAGGGCCACCGGGGTCCTCCCGGTCTGCGTCGGACGTGCCACCCGCATCGCGCAGTTCCTCACCCAAGCCGATAAGGAGTACCTGATCACGATGCGGCTGGGGATCACCACCGACACCCTTGATGCGGACGGGAAGGTTCTGTCCCAGACCGATGACATCAGCGTGGACCCTGTCAAACTTCGGGAGATCCTGAATGGCTTCGTCGGAGAGATCCAGCAGGTGCCACCGCTCTTTTCCGCCAAGAAGCATCGCGGGGAGCGTCTCTATCGCCTGGCCCGGCGCGGCGAAACGGTGAAACGTGAACCGGTCACGGTGAAGATCTACGATCTCACCCTTCTCTCCGTTGATCTACCCTTCATCGGGATCCGGGTCAGTTGCTCCAAGGGGACGTATGCCCGCGCCCTGTGCGACGACATCGGTCGGGAGCTCGGATGCGGCGCGCACCTCTTTGCACTGACGCGAACCCGGGCGGGCCGCTTCCTGGTAGAGGGGGCGATCACCCTCGACCAGCTCAGGAAGATCGTTGAGGAGGGGCGCATTCTGGAGGTGCTGATCCCCGTGGGAGAGGCCCTGGACCACCTTCCCGCCGTCAGGGTCCATCCCGAGTCCTCTCGAGCGGTCGTCCAAGGAAGCGGGACGGTGGCAGCTTCGCTCATCAGCTTCCCCCCCGGAGTGGAGAAGGGGGACTTGGTTCGCGTGCTGGGGTACCGGCGCCAGCTTCTTTCCCTTGCCGAGGCGACGGTCGCGGGTCAGGAGTTCGCAGCGACCGATCCACGCCGGGTGGTCCTCAAGCCGGTGCGGGTCTTGGCCGGGCAATGATCGTCGTCGAGCGGGTGGAGGATCTGGAAGGCAACTACCCCTATGTGGTGGTGGCGCTTGGAACCTTCGATGGAGTCCATCTGGGGCATCAAGAGATCCTCGGTCGCGTGGTACGGCGGGCCCGGCAGGAGCGGGGAACGGCGACTGTCTTCACCTTTGCGCGGCACCCGCTTGAGGTGGTCAACCATTCGAAGGCCCCGCCCCTGATCACACCATTGCCGATCAAGCAGGAGATCATACGAGCCCTCGGCATCGATCTTCTGGTAGCGGTCACCTTCAGCCCCTTTCTGGCTGACACCCCGCCGCGCGATTTCGTCAAGACCTACCTGGTCGATCGACTCCGCGCACGAAGTGTCTGTGTCGGGTACGACTTCGCCTTCGGCAAGGGCAGGGCTGGCTCTCCCGAAACCCTCCGAGCGCTTGGAGAAGAGCACCAGTTCGGGCTGGATGTGGTCCCTGCGATGACCGTGGACAGCCAGGTTGTGAGCTCGACCCTGATTCGCGGTCTGCTCTCCAGAGGCGAGCTGGTCGAGGCTGCTCGCTATCTGGGCCGGCCCTACGCCATTCGGGGAGAGGTTGAGCGGGGAGCCGGGCGGGGAAAGGGGCTGGGCTACCCGACGGCGAACCTGCCCGCCACGGCCGATCTGCTGATTCCGGACGGCGTGTACGTGGGGCAGGCGTGGTACCGCAAGGCACTGCACCGCGCCCTGGTCAATGTCGGGACAGCTCCGACGTTTGGGGGCGGTGCCCGCCGGATCGAGGTGCACCTCATTGACGCGAGGGACGAGCTGTACGGGGAGACGCTGACGGTCTTCTTTCTCGGACGACTGCGGGACGAGCGGCATTTCGAGAGCCCTGAGCTGCTCCGGCAGCAGATCGAAATCGACAGGAGGAGGGCCGATGACGTCTTTGCCGCCTTCCCTCGGTTTTCTCCGAAAGAATGGGCTTTACTCCCCTAGGGGCATATGATATCGTACGTTGAGGATGCGGGTATCTTCATGAGAAGAAAGGGGGTTATGGCTTCGTGACCAAAGCGATTGCAAACAAGCAGGAGATCATTGGGCAGCATCGGCTTCATGACACCGACTCCGGCTCTCCGGAGGTACAGATCGCTCTCCTTACCGGGCGAATCGGATATCTTACCGAACACCTGACGGTCCACAAGAAAGACTTTCACTCGAGGCGGGGGTTGCTTCGCCTTGTCGGGCGGCGCCGGAAGCTCCTGGATTACCTCAGGAGCAAGGATAACACCCGGTATAAACAGGTCATAGAAAGATTGGGGATCCGGAAGTGAACGGTCGCGTCGAACGGATCATCGAAGGCAAATCGCTGAGCATCGAGGCGGGACGTGTCGCCCGGCAGGCCGATGGCGCCGTGTTAGTCCGATATGGCGACACGGTCATCCTGGTCACGGCGGTGGCGTCCAAACAGCCGCGTCAGGGTATCGATTTCTTCCCCCTCACGGTCGATTACCAGGAACGGGCCTACGCTGCAGGGAAGATCCCCGGCGGCTTCTTCAAACGGGAAGGCCGCCCCCATGACAAGGAGACCCTCACCGCCCGCCTCATCGATCGCCCACTGCGCCCTCTCTTTCCGGAGGGGTATCGTCACGATGTCCAGATTATCGGTACCGTCCTGTCCGCTGACCAGGAGAATGACCCTGATGTCTTGGCGGTGGTGGGTGCCTCCGCTGCCCTGACCATCTCGTCCATCCCGTTCCTCGGGCCGATCGCCGCCGTCCGGGTCGGCCGTGTCGGGGGCAAGTTCGTCCTCAATCCAACCTATGCCATGCAGGATGGGGCTGACATCGATCTGGTGGTCGCAGGGACCAGGGCCGCCGTGGTGATGACCGAGGCCGGGGCCAAAGAGGTGTCCGAGGAGTTGATGGTCGAGGCGATCGAGTTCGGCCACAAGGGGATTCAAACCCTGATCGGTATGGTGGAGGAGCTCGCCAAGCAGCTTGGGGTCGAAAAGGCGCCCTTCAACGCTCCGCCTGCCGATCCGGAGTTGCACGAGCGGGTAAGCAGCCTGGCCCGCCAGGGGCTTCGGACCCTCGCCGGCATTGCCGAAAAGGAGGAACACCGAACCCGTCGGCAGCAGCTCTATGAGGAGGTCCTTGCCCAGTTTGGCGACGAACCGGAG
>JBGPUH010000036.1:0-12674 GCA_041491025.1 Methylomirabilis sp. (SeqCode) | reverse complement strand
TTCTGTTCCTCTTGAACTTCCGGGACCTGCGGTATTTTCTCTTGGCAAAGGTCCCGCTGCTGGTTGGCGCCGTCTGGACCGCCGGGCTGATGCAGCTCTTTCAACTGAAGTTCAACCTGGCCAACCTCATCATCGTGCCGCTGATCGTGGCGCCCGGCGTGGAGAACGGCCTGCTGATCGTGCACCGCTACCGCGAGGAGGCCGAGTCCGCCGTGCTTCCCAGAAGCATGGGAAAGGGCGTGACACTCTCCTCCCTGACCACCATGGTCGGCTTCGGGAGCCTGATGATCGCGCATCACCGGGGGGCGTTCAGCATCGGCCTCCTGGTGACGCTTGGAACGGGGAGTGTCCTGGCCGTCTCCCTGACTCTCCTGCCTGCGCTCCTGACGCTCGCCGCCAGGCGGCCATCAAGGACCGCGGGAATCACCAGCAGCACATCCGAGGGAGACCTGTGACATGACACGTCGAGATAGGCTATCTTCGCGAAAGGGATTGATGAGTTGCGTGATCGTGTGTGCGTGGCTGGCCCTCGCAACGTCCGTCCAGGCAGGAGAGACGACCGATCGGGTCAAAGGCGAGCTGGATCGGATCACCGCCGTCGTGAAGGACCCAGCATTCAAAGGGCCGGCGAAAGAGGACGAAGGCAAGGCGAAGGTCAAGGAGATGATCTTCCAGTGGTTCGACGTCGGCGAGATGGCCCGGCGATCGCTGGGTAGCCATTGGGCGAAGCGGTCGGAACAGGAACGCAAGGACTTCGTCGAGCTGTTCGGCGACCTGTTTGTGGAATCCTACACACGCCTAGTAGTCGATCACCTCGCCGACCAGCGAGTCGTCTATCTCTCAGAGTCGGTCGATGGACAGGCCGCCGCGGTGAAGACCAAGTTTCTCTCGAAGCGGGATGACCCGACGTTCGTGGACTTCGCTCTCTTTCGGGGAGAGGGCACCTGGGCCGCCTATGATGTGGTGATCGACGATGTCAGTATCGTCGGGAATTACCGGACTCAGTTCAATAAGATCATTCATGCGCAGTCGTACGAAGCCCTCGTCAAGAAGATGCGGCTGAAGCAGGAATCGGAGGGGTTGGGATCGGCAGCGAAGGGATCCTGATAGCGCCCGGGATGCGTGCCTCTTTTCGGGAGGCTGGCCAAGAGGCGAGCGGTGTAAGGCGCAGCGAAGTCAGTGTGTGTGGAGCTCACAGTTCAAAGGAGGATACCAGGGGCATGACCATCGAGGATGCGGCGTTAAAACGTGCGATTGAATGGATGAGCGATCGCCTGAAGGAAGAACCGAGCGCTGCGCGTTCAGAGATCATCGACCAAGCGAGCCGAGAGTTCGGCCTGACCCCACTACAGGAAGAGTTTCTTTACCGCCAGTTCGGCAAGCCAGCTTGAGCACACCACCAGCACCCGCCGGGTAACCCGCTGGATGTTGTCCCCCTCAGCAATAACCAGCTTCGCGGGCCCGACCCGCCTCGCGGGCAGTCTTGGCGCCTCCAGGAGAACCCCTTGTGGGGGTCGAATATGCCCCCCGAGCCGCTCGCCGCAATCTTCAGCTCGCTAATACAGGAGCATGTCATGAGCGCGGGCGGGGCCACTTGGAAAGTCCATGAAGCTCACATTGAAGAACGGGTCCATCTTGACCCTGCCGTCCGGCCCGATGTGGGCGAGGCGAACCCAGAATCGGTCCGCCTGGTCCATGGTGCTGAGCAGCGAGTTGCTGATATACATCCGCTTCCCATCGCTGGTGACGTGCATCATATTGGGCTGAACCCCTGGCACTAAGGTGTCATGGAGCCTGATCTTCTCTGGCTTGCTCACGTCCCAGACCTGTATCTCGTTCTTCAGGAAGCAGCTCACGTAGAGGTACTTATCGTCGGGCGACTGCCGTAGATCGGCCGGCAGACATCCCTTTCCCAGGTCGGCTGCCTTCTTGGCGACGAACTTCCCGTTTGTCCGCTTGAACATCCAGAGACTATCGTCCAGGGCGACATTGGTGAAACCGTAGGCCGCCTTTGGCTTCAGCGACCACCGGACCTCCAGTGGCACCGGCCCGGTCTGAAGGGTCTGGAGGAGCTTCCGTTCCTTGAAATCCCAGACGAGCAGCGTGTTGCCGCCATCCTTCATGTTCCATTGGCTGAGGGGCTTTGAGTAATTCCTGTAGGGGGTAAAGCTGGAGGTCACCATGAGGTTCAGGTCCGGTTTGATCGCCAGGTCGTAGGCATAGGGGGCCGAGTCGGGGTGTTGGATCGTGCGGATAAGTTGCCCGTCGTTCGTGAATTCCGCCATCCCGCCCGGCAGACCGCCGTCGGCCTTGGACAGGAAGCTGATCAACATTCGCCCGGGGAGGGCGTAGTGGGTGTGAGGGCTCATCATCCCGGTCATCCTGCCCAGGTCGTCCAGGACCTTGACGATCTTGGGTCGCGCCGGATCGCTCGCGACGTCGAAGATGAAGATCTTGTTGCTGAACAGGGTGCCGGCCCAGATCCTGGTGCGATCGTCAGTGAGGCCCATGTGGTGCGGTTCGTTCCCCTTCGACCCGACATCGACGGTGGTCAGGATCTTGCCGTAGGTCGGCGAGGTCATGTTCACGTCGATGACGGCCATGAAGTCGTTGTCCTTGGCGTCGGCATCAACCGACCAGACATAGAGGTACTTCTCCTGTCCGGTCCGCTGTTTGACGTAAGGCGAAAGGCAGATCTCCGCCATCGCCGAATGGGTGGGTCCCAAAAGGAACACTGCTCCGATAGCCGCCCACATCACCCGTCGTGCCGCCTTGCCTCGCTTCATGACTTCTCCCTTCCCTCAAGGTTCATTCGAATTTCGGCTTCTGTCGCATGACGACTGTGTCACCGCGAGGCGGGTGACTTGTGGCCGCCCACCCGAGAGTCGCCGCGGACTCGGACAATGTTTCTATTCAGCGAAATGGCGTTCCTTCCTCATGGGCCTCAGAGTAGCTCCATGAAGCCGGCGATCTCGTCGATCGTGACCCCGCGAACGGCGATCTCCGGCGCGTAGATCACCTCGTCAGCAGCCCACACCAGCGTCCCCTTCACGTCCTTGCCAATCCCGACGATGTTGGACAGGATATTGTGGATGTTATCGCTGATCCGCACAGTGTTCGGCTTCAGCGGCGCGGCGATCCGTCCGTCCTTGATGATGTAAGAGTCGCCGACCACCGTGCAGGTGAAGTCTCCGGCCCGCAGCCCGTTGATCGGGTAGGTGTACCAGATCCGGCCGATCAGCAGGCCGTCTTTGACAGTAGCTATGAGCTCCTCGAGGCTCTGGTCACCCCCTTCGACGATCGCGTTGGTGGCGGCGATCCCGGGCTGGACGCTGAACTGACGGCCTCCTCCGGCCCCGAATCGGAAGCCGTTCCGCGGGACGATCGCCTTCATGTGCCGGTTCGGGTCCTTCCCGAGCTTCTCTTCGGCTTTGGGATCTTTCACTATCCGCTCCCGCTCGTAGTGATTGCTGAGCAGCCCGACCAGCTTCCCGCGCTGGATCAGCCGCGTTTTTCCAGTCGGCAGCCCCTCGCACGTAATCCCCTTGCTGCCCATCAGACCGCGCTGGGCTCCGTGGTCGTAGAGGGTCAACAGCCTGGACGCGACCTTCTTGCCGAGCTTTCCAATGAAGGTGGAGCTGTCGCTATAGAAGGCGCTGAGGCTGACGGAAGGCAGAATCAGGTTGTTCAGGAGATCGGCCACAGGCTGTCTCCCGAAGATGACGGAATATTCCCCGCTCCTGATTCGCTCCCCACCAATCGACGCGATGGCGTTGCGTGCGGCTTCAATGCTGGCCTCATCAGTGAGGCTCTCCAGCCTGGTGCCGGTCGAGCAACCGGTCCCCTTGGAGGCCTTGGCTTCGACCATCGCGGTGATGAAGGCCATGATCAGCGTCGATTCGTCGGTCTGAACCTCGGGCATGGCGGTCGAGGCGATAGCGATCCGTTCCTGCAGGATGGTCACGTCGCCACCCAGTATCAAACCCAGATCCTTGATCCGTGCCGGGTCTCCAGCCAACTCCATGAGTGTGGGCGAAGCCGTGAAGGCGTTCAGGCCGCCACGCAGGAGCTTCCAACCAGCCTCAACCAGCTCCTCGTCCCGGATCTTCATCAATTTTGGGTCGTGGTAGCGGCGGAGCCTTCGTCGCTCCCCTGTGGGTCTCGGGAGCGATGAAAACTCGGGGTCGGAGACCGCGCCGCGCCTGGCCTTCTCCAGAGCCCGCATGACCCCATCCAGGCTCAGGTCGCTCGGCTCGCTGCCGAATCCGATCTTGATCCCGGCGTCTGTCTTGAAGACCGCCTGGATTCCCACGCCGTACGACTCGCTAGATTTGGGCTCCTCCACACCATTGCAGGGAATGTGGGAGGTATAATTCAGCCGAGCGATCAGGCTGGCGTTGCTCGATGCGAAGACTTCGGCTTCGGCCACCTGCTCCGCTGACCGCAGATAATCCAGCGCTTGCTCAACGGCCTTTGCCAGTTCAGAGGTTCCGATCATGTCTATGCCTCACGTGGTAAGCTGTCAGCCATGAGCTGTCAGCACAGCCGAGACCAGCTTTGGTGGGATCCCATCCACCTGCGTGGTAGGTCATTCTCGTCTCTGTCTGTTCTTGCTGAGGGCTGACCGTCCGCACTTCTGTCACCTGCTCACCCCGGTGAGGCGAGCGCGGCTGCGCATGGTGGGGCCTCCGTTGCCCAGCCGCTTGGTCTGCATCGGCTGTCCTTTACCACAGTTGGGAATCGGGTAGAGGCGGAAGTCGTTCCCTACGGCATCCACCTTCATCAGGTAGTCCTTCGTATCGGCCATGATCCCGCCGTTGCAGAACAACTCCCCGATCTGACCCTGCTTGATCTCATAGACCTTCATGGCGGAGATGCGGAAATTTTCGCGCGATTCGGCGATCGATGGGATCCGGTGTCCCACCACGTAGTAGCCGTGTGGAACCTCCCGGATGATCTCTTGCGCGTCACGATCGCCCGGGCCGAACACCGTGTTCGACATCCTGATCAACGGGACCAGCGAGGCGTCGGCCGCCTTGTAGGAGCCGTTTGGTTCAACCCCCAGGACTGCCGCCGTCTGGCGGCTGTTCATAAAGCCGGTGAACACTCCATGGTCGATGTGCGTCACCCTTTTCGCCGGCGTCCCCTCGTGATCATACTTGTAGTGGCCGTAACCAGGAAGCGAGGGGTCGGAGAATGCCGAGACAAGAGGCGAGGCGATCGCCTTGCCCAACTGGGTGTCCTGAAGGCTCCGGAGGAGCCAGCTCCGTCCCGCATAGGAGGCCTCCATTTTCAGGGCCCGGTCCAATTCGGTCGGATGGCCGACGATCTCGTGGACCTTCAGCGTGTTATAGTGGGGATCGGTCACGACCACGACCTCGTTGTCGGTGGCCTTGAGCGGCCGGGCATTGCAGAGACTGACCGCGTCGTTCGTGAGGTTCGCACAGAAGGTCCGAAAATCTGGGAACCGGATGAACTCCTCCTGCACCCCGCGACTGACGACCTCCCACCCGCGCTGGTGTCCCATGTAGTCGTACAGCTCCTGCGCACCCGATGTGCCCTGCGCCACCACGAAGCAGGTCCCCTGAGTCAGGGCGAAGCTTTGATCGATGCTGGCGCCCTCAGAGCTGCAGAATAACTCTCGGCTCAACAGGGTGTGGGCCAAGATGAACGTATACTTGACATGGGAGTCGAGTTCAAAGCACCTTCGGGAGATGTCTGTCGTGAGGCTGACCAGATCGTCCAACGGAACGGAACGGGGATCGATCTCGTACTGGGCCGGGACGACATCCTGATGGATTTCGATGGGAGCGAGGCTCGTGCTGGTCAACGCATCGGCCAGGGGGCCGAACTCTCCCTTGATCGCGGCCTTCTTCTCGGCGTTGGCCTGGGCTCGGTGGTGAGCATGGCGAAGCCCTTCCTTCACGATCCGTTCCAACCGATCCAGGTCGGCTGCGCCAAGCGATTGCCCGAAATATCCCGGCGCAACCACGCTGTCGCCGGAGAGTGCGCGGATGCCGACCGCGAACCCATAGTCCTTGCTGCTATGCTTACTCCCGCCGTTCTCTGCCGTGGCAAATAGCCCCTCATCTACCTCTAGGCGGATATCGGCATAACGGCACCCGCGCAGAGTCTTTCGGTAGCGGGTGGCGAGATCGAAGATCATCGGCTTGACCTGATCGAGGATCTCCACGGTGATCGGTTGTCGCGGCATCGGGCTGCCTCCCTGTCATGGGTCGAAGTCTTCAGAGAAAGTGACAGGCGCCAATTATACTCCACCTGGGGAGGGAGAGGAAAGCACCTTTTCCTCGAGCGCACCAGACGGCCTGCGTTGACTTGACGGAAGCCTCACGTATAATGGCCGCACCGTGTCCGGAGGATCGGATGATCAGGCTGGAGCAGATCACAAAGGTCTACTCTCTTGGCGGGGTGGATGTGCGGGCCGTGGATGGAGTGACCCTTGGCATCGCGCAAGGGGAATTCGTCGCGCTGGTGGGACCGAGCGGATGCGGCAAGACCACCCTGCTTAACCTGATGGCCGGCATCGACCGACCGACCTCCGGCGAGGTGTGGCTCGATGGGGAGCGCCTGGATCGCCTTTCGGACGATCGCCTCACGCGTCTTCGCCGGACGAGGGTCGGGATCGTCTATCAGTTCTTCAACCTGCTCCCGACCTTGACCGCTTGGGAGAATGTCGCGATGCCGCTCCTGCTTGACGGGCTGCAGGCCAGCGAAATCGAGACGCGAGTCGCTCGACAACTGGAGCGGGTGGGGCTGACCCATCGCGCGCGCCACTGGCCGCATGAGCTCTCCGGCGGCGAACAGCAGCGAGTGGCCATTGCCCGAGCCATTGTGGCCGAGCCACGAGTCGTCCTGGCCGACGAGCCGACCGGGAACCTCGATTCTGTGGCGGGCGGCGCGGCCCTCGAGCTGCTGCAGAGGCTGAATCGCGAACACCGGCAGACGATCATCCTGGCCACCCACAGCCAAGAGGCGGCTCGCCGAGCCGGTCGCATCGTGCGCCTGCGTGACGGAAAGATCGAAAGGGGCGAGTCAGCCTGATCATGCGTACCTGGACGGTGATCCGGCTAACGATCCTTCGGAACCTCCGTGCGAACCCGGTCAGGATGCTTGTGACCGTGGCGGGCGTTGCGATCGGGGTGGCCGCCTTCACCGCGATCCGGGCGGCGAACGAGAGCGTCCTCGGATCATTCCAGCGAGCCGTCAACGTCGTGGCGGGCCGAACTACTCTCCAGATTTCGGCCGGTGAGCTGGGGATCGACGAGCGCCTCCTTCCAGCAGTCCAGCAGGTGGACGGGATCATTGCGGCCGCGCCAATCATTCAGGCGGTGGCTCCCGTTGCAGGCCGGCCGGGGGAAGCCCTCCTCCTCATGGGTGTCGATCTGTTTGCCGAGGATCCATTCCGTGAATACCGGATGGCCGATGGCGACCGGCCTCCGAGGATCGAGGAGCTGCTTAGCCCCGAGGCGATCTTCGTGACCGCCTCGTTTGCGAAAGAGAACGGACTTCAGAAGGGGTCTCCCCTCACCCTCCTGGTCGGGTCACAACGGCGGCGCTTCGTTGTCAGAGGCCTCTTGGCCCCCCAGGGGCCCGCGCGCGCCTTCGACGGCAATTTTGGGGTCCTGGACATCGCCACTGCCCAGACGGCCTTCGACAAGCTCGGGCGGCTCGACCGGATCGACCTGGTGACGCGAGAACAGGTCTCGCCAGGCGAAGTCACCGCGCGCCTTGCCAGGCTCCTTCCCCCGCATCTGACCATCCAGCGACCCGATCGCCGGAGTCAACAGGTGGAGAAGATGCTCAGGGCGTTCCGCCTGAACCTGACAGCCCTGAGCGCCATCGCGCTCCTGGTCGGCCTCTTTAGCGTCTACAACGCCGTCTCCCTCTCGGTCCTTCAGCGGCGGCGCCAGATCGGGATTCTCCGATCCCTCGGCCTGACGAGGGTGAGGGTGGCCGCCCTGTTTGCCGCCGAGGGGATGGCGCTGGGGCTTCTCGGATCACTTCTGGGAATCGGCGGTGGGCTGCTCCTTGGCCGAGCGCTCCTCCAGAGCGTCTCGCAAACGGTCTCGGCCCTCTACGCCTACCTCCGGGTGGAAGGGCTCGAGGTCGGCCCCAGCCTTCTGTTGCTTCCGCTCGGCCTCGGGACCATCGGTGCGCTGGTCGCTTCCCTGGGACCGGCCTATGCGGCAAGCCGGGTCGGGCCAA
This sequence comes from Methylomirabilis sp. (SeqCode), assembly GCA_041491025.1. Classification (GTDB taxonomy): domain Bacteria; phylum Methylomirabilota; class Methylomirabilia; order Methylomirabilales; family Methylomirabilaceae; genus Methylomirabilis. Next base: position 4,448 of record JBGPUH010000036.1, on the reverse strand, counting down.
AGGAGGCGATGTCTATCGGCTCTTATGAGCGAGGCTGGATCCGGCGGTCGGAACTCTCTCTCCTCATTGGCCTCCTGCTCCTGATCGCCTCGTTTCTCTTCACCAGGCCAGGTCCTGTTCGTGGCGTTCCTCTCTTCGGCTACCTCTCGCTAGCCTGCCTCATCTTCGGGGTCGCCTGTTTCACTCCCCAGCTCCTTCGCTGGGCTGGAAAAGGTTTTTCTGCCCTCTGCAGAGCCAGGCGCGCTCCGCTGCTGCAGCTTGCCGCAGGAAACCTCTCGTCTGCCGTTGGGCGAAATGCTGTTGCGGTGGCTGCGATGATGACCGCGATCGCGATGCTGGTCGGCCTCACCCTCATGATCGGCAGCTTCCGGCGGACGGTGGAGTTGTGGGTAGAGCAGACGATCAGGGCCGACCTGATCGTGTCGCCGGCGGCCCGGTTCGTCAAGGGGAGCGGGGCCCGGCTTCCGGACGAGTTTGTCGAAGGCGCTTCTCGCATCAAGGGAGTCGCCGCCCTCGATCCCTTCATTGGGCGTCGAGTCGAGGTGATGGGGCAGGAGGCGCTTCTCGCAGCCGGCGACTTCGAGGTGGTCGCGCGACACGGCAGGCTCGTATTCAGGGAGGAGGATTCGGCCAGGATCCTCCGACGTGCGAAGGGAGAGAGCGGCGTCATCATCTCAGAGAGCTTTGCGCTGTCCAGAGGGCTTAGCGAAGGGGACCGATTGCCCCTCGATCTTCCCTCTGGCCGGGTCGAGCTGCCGATAATCGGGATCTTTTATGATTATGCCACCGACGGCGGCAAGGCGGTGATGGATCGGACTCTCTGGGCGAGGGTGTGGGGCGAGCACGGGGCCGATGTCCTGGCGATCTATCTCGCGCCGGGAGCCGACGAGGCGGCAGTGCGTCGGGGGCTCGAGGCGCTCGCGGGCCAGGATGCGGCGATCGCGATCAGCTCGAACCGGGACCTGAAAGGAAAAGTTCTCGAGATCTTCGACAGCACCTTTGTTGTGGCCCGCGCCTTGGAGCTGATCGCGATCCTGGTTGCCGTCCTCGGGGTCTTCAACGTCCTGTGGGCTTCGGTCATCAGTCGCCACCGGGAGATCGGCATTCTGCGGTCGGTCGGGGCCACCAGGGCGCAGGTGGTGCGTATCGTGCTGGGAGAGGCAAGCCTCCTCGGCCTGATGGTCGAAGTGCTGGGTCTCCTCGCCGGCATCTGCCTTTCCCTTATCCTGATCCACGTGATCAACAAGCAGTCGTTCGGGTGGACGATCCAGTTCCGGTTCTCCTGGCTCATCCTGGTCAAGTCGTCGGTTCTCGCGCTTGGGGCCGCGTTGTTGGCCGGCTACCTGCCCGCGAGGCAAGCGGCTTCGCTGAACATCCCGGCAGCAGTGGCGTATGAAGGATAACGGGCAGAGGATTTGAATGAGGGCGTCTGGGCTTCAGCGGCTGGGGTCCATCATGTCAATCGGTCTCTGTCTTCTCCTTGCCAGTTCGGCACCGGCCGAAGAGTCCTTCCGACTGGCCCTTCCCGGATACCGATTTAAGTTCCCTCGGGACCACGCCTCCCATCCCGGCTTCAAGACCGAGTGGTGGTACTATTCGGGCCACCTGAAGACCGAAGATGGCCGGCGCTTCGGCTACCAGCTCACCTTCTTCCGTGTCGGTGTCGATCCGTCCTTGAGGGGGGATAGCCGCTCTCGATGGGCGGTCCGGGATCTGTATTTGGCCCACTTCGCGATCGCTGATCTGCATCAGGGCCGCCTCTTCTACTGGGAGCGACGCAGCCGCGGCGCACTGGGATCGGCTGGCGCGTCGGCCGAGGTGTTCAGCGTGTGGAACGGCACATGGGCAGCCAAGGGAGAGGGGAAGGCACATCGTGTGATCGCGAGTGTCGAGGGATATGGGATCGACCTGAATCTCACGCCGGCCAAGTCGCCGGTGATCCACGGCACAAACGGCGTGAGCCAAAAGGCTGAAGGACGAGGTCGTGCCTCCCACTACTATTCTCTCAGCAGGATGGCCACCGAGGGTACGCTGATCTTCGGAGGGAAGCGGCAGAAGGTCATCGGATCAAGTTGGATGGATCATGAGTTCGGCAGCAACCAACTGACTCCCTCGCAGGTCGGCTGGGACTGGTTCGCGCTGCAACTCGACGACGGCGTCGAGGTGATGCTCTACCAGCTCCGTCAGGCAAACGGTCATCCGGATCCCCACTCGAGCGGCAGCCTGATCCATCCCGACGGGCGAGTCGAGCACCTGCCGCTTACCGCCTTCCGAATGGAGCCAGAGGAGCTCTGGCAGAGCTCAAAAAGCGGCGGACGATACCCGATCCGTTGGCGGGTGCAGGTTCCCGGGCGCCGAATCGACCTCACCGTTCAGGCCGCCTTCCCCGACCAGGAGCTGAATACCCACGGCAGCACCCAGGTCATCTACTGGGAGGGGTCGGTCACTATTTCGGGGACCTCGAACGGTCGGCCGATCTCAGGCCTGGGCTATTTGGAGATGACCGGCTACGCCGAGCCCTTCCGCCAGCCGCTGTGAACAGACCGGCAACTGAACAGTTCAGAGAAAGGCGGTTGGCCAGTCTCAACGGTGGATGGTGACGCCGATCTTGGCGCACCAGCGCTCGACGGGGCAGCGGCCGCAGAATGGGGAGATCGGCCGGCAGAGGTGTTGGCCGAACGGGACCAGCAGGTCGTTGTAATAGATCCAGTGCCGTTTCGGGAGTTTCCGGCGAAGGGTCATCTCGGTCTTCTCAGGTGTGTTGGTCTTCACATAGCCCCAGCGGTTCGAGATCCGATGGACATGTGTATCGACGCAGATTCCTGGCTTACGGTAGCCGACTGTCACGACGAGATTGGCGGTCTTCCGGCCGACGCCATTAAGGCTGAGCAGCGCCTCGAGGCTGTCGGGCACCTGCCCGGCAAATCGAGTGAGGAGCACCCGGCAGACCTCGCGGATGGTCCTGGCCTTGGTCCTGTAGAAGCTAACCGGGTAGATCGCCCTGGCGATTCGCCGTTCGCTCAGCGCGAGGATCGTGTCAGGCCGATCGGCGAGCCGATAGAGACGCTCTGAGGCCGCTTCCGTCACCTGGTCTTTGGTCTGCTGGCTCAGGATGCAGGAGATCAGCACCCGAAACGGATCGTGCCACTCTTCTGCGATCTTGCCGAGAGCGGCCGGCTCCCAGGCGCTGATCGCGACGCGGACCAGCCGCAACACTTTGCTGATTTGCCGGTTGGTGACCATTGTACCCATCATATCGGAAACCGATTATCCCCTCAAGACGCCCCGGATATCACCCCGGATAACGCTATTCCTGTCCCACTAATGCATTGTGGCTGCGCGTTCTGCGGGGTATAATCATTGTCACGCCTCGTGGGCACCTCGAGCGACACGAGGCCAATGATCCAGCGGCGAAAGGAGCCAGAGGGTGGACGCCTCCTGCGAACTGGTCAAGCGCGCCCTGCCAGCGGTAGTCAACCTGCACGTCCAGGTCGCCGCCAACCACCCGTCTCGCCTGGCCCTGGGTGATGAACGGATGGGGTCGGGGTGTCTGATCGATCCGCGTGGCTACATCCTCACCGTCAACTATGTGGTCCTGGGCGCCAGGTCGATTCGGGTCACCCTTCATGACGGCCGCGCCCTTCGCGGGACTCTTGCCGCCCAGGACTTCGACACCGGTCTGGCCGTCGTCAAGATCAGCGGGTCGAAACTCCACGCTCTGCCGCTGCAATCATCGCAGCACCTCACCCTGGGCCAGCCGGTCTTCATCGTGGCCACCACATCGGAGAGTGAGCGGCGGGTCGCTGGAGGCCACGTCACCTATCTGGGCGACTTCGATGCCTACTGGGAGTATATGTTGGACCGCTGCATCAAGACAACGGTCCTCAATCCCGGGTTTGGCGGCGGGCCGCTGCTCGATCTGAAAGGGCGGGTCGTGGGCGTGGTCTCGCTCAATCTGAGCGAGGTGGCGAAGTTCTCCCTGGCGATCCCCACAGAGATGTTTGAGCGCCATCGCGATGAGCTGCTCCAGCACGGAAGGGTCGTCAGCCGGCGATGCAGGGCATGGGTCGGGTTCTTCCCCAATCAGACCGAGGGAGGGGTGGTGATTTCCGGTCTGGTGCCGGACGGGCCGGCCGCCAGCTCCGGAATCAAAGAGGGCGACGTCATCCTCGCGGTGGACTTCCAAAGCGTTGGCACGCGACAGGACCTCTACAGCTCCCTCTGGAGGAAGCGGGCAGGCGAGCGGGTCGCATTCACGATCAAGCGAAGATCAAAGAAAGAAGTGGTTGAAGTCGTCAGCGGCGACCGGGCCGAATTTTACAAATAGGGCTCTTCCACCCCTCACCCCAGCCCTCTCCCTCAGCTCAGCTCAACGGAGGGAGAGGGGGATGCCAGGGATCGGGACAACACAATCCAATGAGGGAAGAGATTGCTGAGCTTGACGCCGA
>JBGPUH010000035.1:0-12851 GCA_041491025.1 Methylomirabilis sp. (SeqCode) | reverse complement strand
TGGACGGGTACCGGAACCTCCTCGAGCAGGCCTACGGCGTCCAGGTCTCCGGCTCGACCTCCGTCCGCGACTTCGTGACCCAGTCCGACACGATCCGGACCCAGCTCGACGCCTTCATCAGGGGGGCGAAGGTGGTGGACACCCGCTACCTCGACGATGGCGCGGTGGAGACGGAGATGGAGATCACCCTGGGCAAGGAGTTCTGGGCCCTGTTCCCGGCGCGGTAGTGTCCTGTTAGCACACGGTTTGAACGGCGGAAGGCGCGCCTTTTTTGGAAGGGATGTCCTCCGGAGAAGGCGCGCTTGTTTTTTGGCGCGTAGGCGACCGTGACACGAAAAACACTCGCTGTCGTGCTCACGACCATGTTGGGCGGTGGCTCGACGCTCGTTGCTGGCCGACTGTTTGCCCAGCAAGTTGGTGCACTCCTGAAGGACGTCGGGATCTACACCGAGACCCCGATTCGAGGGAAGCCATTTTATGCCCTGAAACAAGAAATCCTTTTCCCGTCTGACGGGCGCGCAACGATCTACACCGAGTGGCTCCTCCCCCAACCGGGCCACTATACCGTCCGCTATCAGATCTACAGCCCTTCTGGCGGCCTCTATACTGCCAACAGCCACCCCTTTGATGCCTCCGAACAGACCTGGCCGACCTGGTTTACCTTTCCCCTCCCGAAGGGAGAGAAGGCCAAAGCCTTGGCCGGACGCTGGAAGGTTGAAGTCGTCCTCGACGCTGAGCGGCTGGCAACCCTTCGCTTCGAGCTGGTTGATCGGGATCGGCGGACCGAGACGGATCTGTCGATCGCAATCTTTCCCTTCCTTGTGGAGGACGAGGCAAAGGGTGCAGATCCCGCTCTCACGGCTGACCGTGCGGAGATCTTGAATGCCTCTGCCTCGTATGTGGCGAACGAGCTCCAACGGCTGTTTCCTCGGGTGATTCCTCCCCGGCAGAGCCGCACCCTGCTGGGGGAAGAGTTTCAGCCCGCTGATGTTGAGAAAGCCGCCCGCCTCTTCAGGATCCGCCAGCGCCTGGGGGCCGAGATTGCGATCGCTGGTCGGGTGGTCATTCCAGGCGCCGCAACTGCGAAGGCCAGCCTGGAGGTGGTGATCGTGAATCTTGGTACGGGGATGGTGGAGCGGTTCCGGGCGAGCGTATCGGAAGGAAAACCCGTGGTCACTCCAAAAGATCTCATGGAGGAGCTCACACTGGGGCTGTTTATGCAATCGGCGTTTCTCTCGTCATTGCGGGCGCAGGTCGGGGGGGCGCCGAAAGCAGCCCAGAACGAGCCGCCTGCAGGGACGGGGCCTTCTGCCACGGCTGATAGGCCCCCCTCTTCGCCGCTTCCGGCGAAAGGTATCAAGAGCATTCCAGAGATCGTCAAGGAGCAGGCAGATGGCGTGGTCTTCCTTCGGGTTACCACCAAGGATGGGGAGCGCCGGCTTGGGACCGGTTTCGTGGTGCGCAAGACGGGCGAGATCCTGACGAACTTTCACCTGGTGGAGGGCGCAAAAAGTATGACGGTGAAGCTCAGGAACGAGGAGGTCTATGATGAGGTGACACTTCTGGAGGCCGATGCTCGACGGGACGTCGCCCTGATCAAGGTCCGCGGCTGGAACCTTCCTGTGGTAAGGCTTGGCAACTCTGACCTCGTGCAAGTCGGGGAGCGGGTCGTGGCGATTGGCAATCCGAGAGGCCTGGAGCAGACCGTGGCAGATGGACTGATCAGCGCCATCCGCGATACCGGCAAGGGGTACAAGCTGTTCCAAATGAGTGTGCCGATCTCCACAGGAAGCAGCGGGGGGCCGCTCTTTAACATGACCGGAGAGGCGATCGGGATCACCGCCGCCTATCTGGAGGGAGGCCAGAATCTCAATTTTGCCATCCCGATCAATTACGGGCTGGCCCTCCTTCAGGACCGCGCATCCCCGGCACAGGGAATTCCGTCGGTACCATCGGGAGCGCCCAGTGGGGTCATGCGTTGAGCGGGCAGGCGTCGCTGGGTGAGAGAGCGATTGTGGCTCGTTGCAACAGGGGCGAGGAGGCGGCGTGGGCCGTGCTGTACCACACCTACCGGGACCGGGTTTACAGGATTACGCACTGGCGGCGATGGCGGTTTGCCCCAGAGGAGGCGGAGGAGATCATGCAGGAAGTCTTCCTGGCCCTGGTGAGCAGTCTTCGGGCCTTCGATTTCCGGTCCTCGCTCGACACGTATATCTCCCAGATCGCCACCAACAAGTGCATCTCCACCCTTCGAAAGCGAACGGCGGCACGGGCCGGAGGGCGAACCGGGCACCTTTCCCTCGATGAGGTGGAATGGGCCCTGCAAGACGGCGGGGATCCACCTGACGAACGGCTCCTGGAGCGAGAGCAGCGGGAGACCCTTCAGAAGGGGTTCCGTTCGTTGGGTCAGGCCTGCCAGTCGATCCTGCGATTCCGGTTCATCGATGGCTTTTCCTATCAGGAGATCGCCACCCTCCTGGGGGTCCAGGAAGGCACCGTCGCCTCACGGCTCTCGCGCTGCCTTGCCGAGCTTCGAGAGGTGTGTGAACGCCTCTCAGGATCGGAAGGGAAGACATTCCTCCGCCTTGCGACTACTCCGTGAGAGGGAATGACGTGGCATCTATTCATCCTGACATCTCCGATCGGTTGTTGTCCTACCTGGACGGTCAGCTTGCAGAGGACTCGCAGCAACAGGTGCAGGCGCATCTGCGGGGCTGCAAGCCCTGCTCGGAAGAGCTGGCGGCCATGAGCGCGATCGCTCGCGCTCTGCAGCAGGGCAGTCGAGAGAGCCTGACCACGAATGCCCTCGCCGATCGATACGGCTGTCCAGGTTCCCAGGAGCTCACCCTGCACGAAGTTGGACAGGCCGACGAACAGACAGAGGAGCGCGATTGGATTGTGCGCCATCTCGAGGCGTGTCCGCGCTGCCAACGCGAGATCGACCTGATCCGTCTGATGGGGATGGAAATCTCAGAGGCTCGTTCGCCTGTTGCTCCTCAGGATCTCTCTGCTCGGGTGGAAGAACGGCTGTTGGCCCGCGTTCGGCAGGGGAGTGGTGCAGATCTTCGGGCTCCATTCATGGCCCTTCCGGCTGCTGTAAGCTCACGCGTTCTTCTCCGGGCCGTGCTGGGGATTGGGCTGGCCGCGGTGGTCGCAGTGTCTGGAATTCTCTATCTCACGCGCGGCCCTACTCTGATCGCCCAGCGGCCGTCCGAGCAGCAGGCCCGTGACTTCCAGCCGCCGCTTCCCACGCATCCAATCCCCTCGCCTTCCGTCGTTGCGAGGGGTGAGCCATCGCGCATCGCACCGCTGCCATCGGCCACCTCCCCTGGCGCCGTGCGAGAAAGCGAGACGCCGGCCGCTTCAGCGACGAGGCCGAGCCTGCCGCCTCTCATCCCAGCCAAGCAGAGGGAGGCTCTCACGGTCTTGATCCTTCCGACCCCGACCCGTCCGGGGCTCCGGTCCGCGGTCGCGGCAGGGCTTCAGGACGAACTTGGGACGGTCCTCCCTCCGGACCGCGATTTCCCGCCAGAGCAGTCCGTCGACGACCTGACAGCGAACCGGCGCCTCGGTCGCCTGTTCGGCGTTCGCTACGTCCTTGAGATCGACGTAAAGGACACACCGTCGGGATACCTGGTTGTTTTGCGCGCAGCCGACACCGAGACCGGGGGGGTCGTGGCAAGGCGCGAAAGACACGCTGCAGAAGAGACGGCGCTGGCGCCGATCGCCGGTCAGCTAGCCAAGGAGTTACAAGAGGAGCTGCGGGCGAGGCCCTGAACTGCGTATTCCGGGCCAAATGCGCTACGAACTCCGGTCGAAAGCCGCCGGGCATTCCGGTCGCAAACCCGCCACCGATTCCGGTCGATGATCGCGAGTTGCCTCGCGAGTAGGATGCTGGTCCAAGACGCCTCGATTAAGGGTAGTGAACCAAGCGTGGGGAAAGACAGGGCGCTGGGACCAATGCATGAGACTCAAGATTACGGGGGTGCAATCTGCACTCCGGAGCCCGCTGAAGGATCGCCTTTCCGATGCTCTCGGCCTGGCAAGACTACCCGCCCAGGCCTTGAGGGGGGCGCCGCCCACCGTTACCGCGCCCGTGACCCGGCCAGGATCTGGAGAGCCCCCATAATCATCGGCACGGAGGTAACGCCTTGTGGTACGCGATGTGGGCGACGGAGTGTAGTAGGGCCGGAGAACCGACCAACAAGCCCCGGCGCCAGCCTGGTCACCCTGGGTTGCGTGAGGGCAGTGGGTGACATCCCGACTTGGGCCAAATCGCCGATGACAAGGCCCGCCAACAATATCATCGTCACGATGAGGATCAGGGCCCCGCGGACTTCCCCAGGGTCGAACCCCTCTTGCATGCTCATATTGCGTTCACTGGTGGTCATTTTGCCTCCCCCCCGCCGGTCTGCCACATATGTCCCCGTCGAGTTCTCGGGTATCGTGTGTGGACACGTTCACCCCCCGAGGGCGTTGCGTCGCGCCCGAACCAGATGGCGTCTGCTCGCTCGAAATAACCATCGAATCTCAGACTGCTTCGCCGCATAAGCGGAGCAAGCCCGATGCCAGGGACACGGCGCTCGGGTCAGATGTTCCCGTGGACAGCTAACTCGTTGATTCCACCGACCGGTATATGCCTGGGCTCCTAACGCCATGAAGCACAACGGACGACGAAGAGGGGAAGGGATGCCCCAGGCGCCACGAAGGAAAACGGGGGAATAAGACGAAACACCTCGATAAATCGGCTATTGCTGCAGAGGGACATTGCTGCCTCAACCCAACGATGAACGCCCCACGCTCGGCGGCGGCCAACCGCTTGCTGACAGGTTATCCCTGAGGCCCACTGGTCCAGTGCGAGTGTAGATTTCAATCACTACTATGCCCTCCGGGGAATCAACATTACGGGGGTGTAATCTGCGCTCACGAAGGGTGACGCCAATGCAGGAGACCCAGCAAACCCCTTGGTCTGCCGATCCGAGTGATGTCCCTATCACGGTTAGAGGGCCCCTGCAATACACATAGATTGAGGCTGAGTAGACTTGCCCTTCCCGCTCTGAGGCCCGGTCCCGCGGGCCGCGCTACTTGGCCAGCAACGCCCCCACCTTGCCCGACGCGAAGCCGAAGAGCGCCCCGATCACCATGGACAGCGCGACCACCACGAGCCCGTTCTGCAGGCTCGCGCTCAGCAGCTTGTCCTTGTTCAGCATGCCGGCAGTCTGAAGGAGGAAGGCGAAAGTCGCCGCGTAGCCGTAGACGCTGGCGGGGATCACCGAAAAGGCCTTGATGTGCGCCGCGAGGCACATCCCCAGGACGGTGACACCGACGACGATGGCCGCCCAGAGCGGGAGGCCAAGGGTACCGCCCAGCGGCACGGAGAGGAGGATGACCGCCGCGAGCCACGCGCAGAAGGCGCCGAACACGTTGCCGACGATCGTGTTCCGGAGGCCGTTGGTGTCGCCACCCGAGTGGAAGAAGCAGGCCCAGGCAACAAAGGCGGCCCAGATCAGCAGGCCCGAGTTCAAGAACAGGAAGGTCGCAATGCCGCCGAGGACCCCGATACTCACTGAAAGGGCGACGAGTTGAGACATCGTACTGCTCTCCTTTCCCGGCGAAAGCCGCGTGATGTGGAGGTGTCGTGCCGCTCCTCAGCCTCGACGAGGTCGTGGGAGCGGCGGGAGGGGTGTGGCCCGTGTGTACCACCCGGGACGCCCCGTGTCAAGGTGGAACGTCGATCCGGCGGTGCCTGGCGACACCCAGGTCACATTACGGGCGAGCTCGGAGCACCAATCGAACTTGCCGACCTTCGCCCGACTCGGCCCCCCGATCAAGGGTTTGGTCTTTGTTGTGCGGTATTGCTGCCCAAGGACGATCTTCCAAAAAGCATAGTGGCACTGGACCCCCTCGCTCCGGGATCACAGTGCCATCCTGTGCGGTGTCCACGACACCGATGGCCTCCAGTCGGCTGGTGTTAGCCTTCTGACGCCGGGGCCGCGATGTCCTTGAGGGCCTTATACTTGTTGGGTCGACGTTAACGATGGGGCGCTATCTCACAAAATCAGTCGATGGGGCGGCTGCGGTGATATCCCGCAGCGACTTGTGCTTCGTGAGGGTCGGCTTCGTGTAGGGCTTCTTCGGGGTTGGCTTCATCGGTGTCATCGGTTTCCTCCTTCCCAGAGTCGTTTCGGCCCTCGCCTCTGTGGCGACCACTATGTCACCGGCTTCGCAGGCTGTCAAGTGTTTGACCCGCTGTCGATGAAGGTTACAACCACAAACACTTAGCGCGTAGCGAGCCTGTGACGCCGGATTCTCAGACCATCGCCTGGCCTCGTCCGCCAGGAGAACCCCCTGGTCACAAACGACCGGACCGTGTATCCTGATACGCGTGTATGACATCCCCTTTGCTGCCCTTCTGGGCGATGGCCTCGGGAGAGTCCGTATGCATGTTCACGTCGGAGGTGCCCTATGATGGTTCAGCGAGCTGTCGAGCTATTCCAGCAGGTTCAAGCCACACGCGTCTGCCCGAACATGGTGAAGAGCTACGCCCCGCTCCTAAAAAAATTTGCAGTCCTACGGGGAGAGGGAGCTTGAGCGCCTGACGAGTGAGGAAGTCTACGCGTTTCTGGCCACCCTCACCCGACACGCTGCCCCCAGTACGGCCCGCCTCCGCTACGCGCAACTCACGGCGCTCTTCACTTTCGCTATCGAACGGGTCGAGCTTGCGATTCCGAACCCCTGTCAGGCCCCCCGTTTGCGCAAGACCTTTCGCGTCCCGCGGCCGCCGCTCAGGCCGAGCCTTGACCGCGACGCCATCGATGAACTGATCTACCGGACGACCGCCCTCCGGACTCGGCTCCTCCTAGAGCTGCAGGCCCGGTGTGGCCTGCGGATCGGGGAAGTCCTCGGCCTCACGGTCGCCTGTGTCGAGGGGCGACGGCTGATCCTCCTGATCCCCAAGAGTGGGCATCCGGAGGTGGCCTTCATGCCCGAGCGGGTCGCGGAGCGGCTCCAGCAGTACGTCGCTGCGAGTCGGTGCGGACCCGGGGACCGGATCTTCCGGCTCAGCTACTCCGGGGCGCGGGCCCTCATCACACGGACAGCCGCCCAGATGGGAATGTCCTTGCGACCCCATGACCTCCGCCGGTATGCCGCGACGTTTGCCAGCCGAAGTGGGGTGCCCTTGGAAATCGTCTCGAAGGTCTTGCTGCGGCACAAGAACCTCCGGACCACGCAGGTCTATCTCGGACGCGTGATGGATTCAGAGGCACTCCGCTGGATGGATGTCCTCTATGGGTGAGAGGGTGTGCCGAGTGAACGGCGCAGCGAAGGATGTGCGGGCTACGGGGGTGTAATGCCCATGGGCGACCGCCCACCAGCGTCAGTAGGAAAGCGATGTGGTACCATGAGGTGGCCGAGTCGGGCGGAGGCCGGCAGGTTCCATTGGTGCTTCGACTCCCCTGGAGGCCGCATGACATAAGCTGAGGGTCGTCGTCCCAGGGCTGCTTTCTGGTTAATCTGCACTGCGCGACCTAACCGATCACGCTCAGCAGCGCCAAGCGAAACTCTCAACGCCGGATGGGTGTGTCGAGTACCTCATATCGCATGACCCCGCTCGCCGTCAGTCCTCAGAGACGTGACAGGGCGCGGAAGCTTGTCGGGTCAAATGGAGTGGTATGGCCTAACCCCTTCGCTTCGAAGCGCACGAATGCCACAGGAATCAAGGCTCCATTGCAAGAGTCCAAATCATTAAGATGTTAGTGAACATCTCCTGGATTGCGTTCTATCTTGTGGCCAATCACTTCGGCGTACACCGCTTCTGTGCGATTGACCATCGTCTCGAAGCCGAAGTGGGTCAGATACCGTTCCTGGGCTACCCTGGCGCGGGCGGCAGCCGTCGTCGGATCCGACAGCACGGCGAGGATGCCCTTGGCGAGCGCCTGAGCATCCATGGGCGGAACGAGGATCGCGCCGTCGCCGAAGATCTCGGGCACCCCGCCCACGGTTGTCGCCACAACCGGAACCCCGGTGGCCGCCGCCTCCAGCGCGGCAAACGAAAACGCTTCGGAGAGGGAAGGGAGCACCGCGAGGTCAGCCGTTGCATAGAGCGTCGGCAGGAGAGACCGTGGCTGATGGCCGATGAATCGAACCGACTCGGTCAGCCCCAGCGACGCGCACAATCGTTCGAGCGCCGGCCGGAAGACGCCCTCGCCCGCCACCGTAAGGGAGACCTCCGGGCGCACCTCGCGAACGAGATGGAGCGCCTCGAGCAAATACTCTACGCCCTTCCCAGATAGAAGGCTTCCGACGCACAGCAGATTTGGTCCGCGTGCCACAGGGTTCGCCTGTCGAGCAGAGACCGCGAAGTTCTCTTGGGGAAGACCGTGGGGGATGATCGTTATTCGGTCGGCGACATACCCGGATTCCCTGAGGTGTTTAGCGAGTAGCCCGCTGGGCACAATAAACCGTGCCACCTTCTGAAGAACCCATTGACGCGCTCTCCATGCCCCGCGAAGGACCAGGCTCACCGCAGGCACCGGGACGCGAACACCCCTATGACTTCTCAGCCCTCGCACAAGGCAGGGCGCACAGACCTCGCGGGCATAGTATTGCCGGCAGCTATGATCCTCATTGAAGGCACCCCGGTGGCGCAAGCAGATCGGCCAATACGAATGCACGGTAGCGAGCACGGGGATTCGGAGCCGATGGGCTGCGGCAATCGGGGCAAGTGAGAGATCGAGAAAGTTGTGCAAATGGAGGATATCAGGGGCCCACGTGCGGAGAACGCGAAGGGTGTCGAGGTAGACGACCGGATCCACTTGAAAGAGTTTCGTGAGCAGAGACGGGAACACGACCCTCGTTGAGAAGATGGCCTCGATCCCGGTGGGGTGGGTCGGTGGTGCAGCGACGCGCCTCGTCAGCGCAGCAATCCGATGCCCACGCTCGCTGAGTGCCTGAGACACGCTGCGGATGTGAAGGTCTACACTATTCGCAGCATCGATCGGCCCACCGAGGGAAGCTGTCCCCATCATGATGCGCATGCCGGCTCCAGCAATCCCCCCAGCTTTGAGGTCGTATTCAGGCTGCGTCCCTTCGAAGCGGCTCACCCGCTCGAACAGTTCGTCGCCAACGGCGAAAAGGTCTTGAAATATCCTGATCCAATCTCGTAAGACCCGATACGCTCGTTGTTGGGGTTGGGTCCGGTACTGCTCTTCACCAGAGGATCATATCGGCGGACCATGAGGGGATCAAGAGGTATCGAACACAGATGACAGGGAACTTGAGGCTGTCACTTGGAGACGAATCAGTTGAGCCGACGATGGGCCATTACACAACACACCTTTGCGGCTGACCCAAGCGACTCTGAAGAGGGTGCGTGGCGAGAAGGTTGTGGGGAGGAAATGGCAAGACTATCTCTTTCTGTTGAAACACCTCGATGGAGTGGAGACAGATCTTGGCCTAGAGCCCATGCGGCGAATTCGCGGGCGACTCCTGGAGGAAGATCACATGCCGACTCACGCTATCGGAGCCGGATGAGGAACGTCATTACGGTATGCCACGTCGCCTACGGGATAGGTTCATTCTTTACACTGTCCCAGCACTAGTTCTGGCTGTGATGTCCCTGAGGGCCTTCTGTTTGGTCAGCGTTGGCTTCGTGTAGGGCTTCTTGGATGTCGGTTTCACTGGCGTCATCGGTTTCCTCCTTCCCAGAGTCGTTTCGGCCATCACCTTTGTGGCGACCACTATGTCACCGGCTTCACAGGCCGTCAAGGTGTTTTTTGGAACGCCTCCTCCGGTCGTGGGAATAGTGTAGGTTGCAACCACCAATCTACACGAGCATCAGAAGGCTTGGCGGATTTCAATCGGAATGGGTGGCCGGTTTGCGATCGGAATGGGTGGCGGATTTGATCGGAATACGCACTGAACCGCCGGGACCCTGATGACTTCGCCAATCCGCCGAAAATCTGCTGGCAATTCCGGCCTCGCGGAGTATACTAATCCGTTAGTTCCCTAAGGCCACGAGGATCCTGATGCGTCACCGAATCCGCATTCTCACGAGCCTCTTCCTTTTCCTGCTGCTGTTGAGCGGCACGCCGACAAGCCCTCGGCCGGCAGAAGGGGGCCGACTGGTCGGGTTTCAACTTGAGCTCGGTGAGCAGGGCCACACAGGTTGGGAGGGGGAGCGCGAGCTCCAGTTGGATCAAGAGGTCATGGGGCAAGTGTTGAATAACTATGTTCTGGCGCTCGATCCGGTTCGGCTGGCTGTTGGCGCGATTGACGGGATGAGCACCGCCGCTGGTGGGGGACGGATTACCGCGGAACGGCATGGGGATGTTGTCAGCGTTCAGGCCGGGAACGAGTCGGTCGTTCTTCCACTTACCAGGGACGAGAAGATCAATCGCGAGAGATTGGCCGTCGCCTATCGCTTCATCCGGAAGAATGCACCGAACGTCCCCGCGCAAGAGCTCGCCTATGGCGCAATCGATGGGATGCTGGCCCAGCTCGATCCTCATAGTTCGTTCATGCCGCCAGAGATGTACAGAGAGATGCAACTAGAGACCCAGGGAAACTTCGGCGGGGTGGGGATCCAGGTTGCGGTGAAAGACCGGCAACTCACGGTTGTCACGCCGATCGCGGGAACGCCAGCCGACCGTGCCGGCCTGCAGCCCGGCGATAGACTCGCGAAGATCGATGGCGCTCCTGTGCAGGAGATGACCTTGATGGAAGCTGTCAAGCGCCTGCGGGGGCCTGCGGGGAGCACAGTGACGCTGACCATCCTGCGACAGGATTCCCCCGGGCCATTCCAGGTCGCTCTCACAAGGGAGATCATCGCGCTCAAGCCGATCAAGTCGGTTGAACTGGAACACGCTGTTGCCTATGTCAAGATCAACGGCTTTTCCGAACAGTCGGGCCGGGATGTTCAGCAGGCGGTCAAGGGTCTGAGCGGCAAGCGCATGCAAGGCCTCATTCTGGACCTCCGCGGGAACCATGGCGGCTTGTTCAACGAGTCGATCAGAGTCGCTGAGTTGTTCCTCAACACAGGCCAGCCGATTGTCTCGACCGTCGCCAGGGCAAAGAACCAGTCGGCGGAATTCAAGACGACACACTCCGGCCCGCTGCTCAAGGTCCCGATGGTTGTCCTGGTTGACGGCGGCTCGGCGAGCGCCTCCGAGATCGTTGCAGGGGCCCTTCAGGACCTGAAGCGTGCGCTCATCGTCGGAAGGAAGACGTACGGCAAAGGGTCAGTCCAGACGATCATTCCCCTGAGCGATGGCTCGGCGTTGCGTTTGACCACGGCCAAGTATTTGACCCCTCTTCGTCAATCCATCGATGGAGAGGGTATACATCCTGATCTGGTGGTCCGCGACCAGGCAGAGGAGAGGTCTTCGGCCAAATCGAGCGGCGAGGAATCAGCACAAGGCAAGAAACGCCAGCGATCCCTAATCAACCAGGAGCGGCAACGGAAGATCGCCGACGAAGATGGCGATCCTTCAGTGCTTATTGGCAGGCGTGACACAGTCGATCCTCGTAAGGACCCCCTTCTGGATCTTGCCTGGCGAACGCTTCTGGTAGCACAGGGCCCGGAGGTGGACAAGCTGCTCAGCACGGCGAGGGCGCTTCTTCCCGTGGAGCGTGGTGCTGCACTTGACTCGCCGGTCGGCCCCTCGGTCTCCCAGTAGATCGTCTTCACACCTGGGTGTGCCCCACGACTAAGGCCCACGCATCACATTTTCCCACACTGCCTAAGCTCCCTACGCTTTTCGCTCTCTGCCCAAGCTGTTCCGGTCTCCCGTTCCGCATGGCCACTTTTCGTGGAAGGAACACGCCCGCTCTACGACAGATACCGATGAACGAAGGTATGCCTGTCGCCGCCCCGATCTCCTCACCCCGGCCCTCTCCCTCAAGAGCGAGGGAACGCAAGAACCTCCCTCTCCCCCACTTGGGGGAGAGGGCGAGGGTGAGGGGGAATTGCGGGGACAGCCGCGTGGCCCGTTTCAGCGATCGAACGAGAGGTCGGCGTAAGCCAATGAGGTCATACATCAACCTTTCACGGACCTTGAGGATCGTCATCATTGTTCTGATCTCATCTGCGACGCTCGCATCCGTATCGGCCGGGCCTCCCTATCGTGTAGACGAGACAGCCGGCGTGCTAACCGTAATCGGAGTCGGGCGGCCCCCCTCAGAATCTCGGCATCAGGCCCAGGGTCGCCTGCTGGCTGAGCGGGCGGCCATCACCAATGCGTACGGCGCGGCGGCCAGTGTGCTGTCGGAGGCAATCCCACAGGCTGTCTCAGGTCAGGAGGGACATTCGATATTCCTCCGTCGCGGCCGGATCGCTCGAAGCGAATTCATGCCGGACGGGTCAGTGCAGGTGGAGCTGGAGATTCCGATTAGCCGGGAGCTGGCGGCAACGATACGTGAAATCATGCGAGGAAGGCGAGCAGTCGATAGCCAGGAGGCAGAGAGGGCGGGGATCGGACACCAGGAGTTTGTGGCCCGGCACAGCGTCCGAGGCCCCAAGGCCATTCCGCTGCAGGAATGGATCGACCGGTATCGAATCGGGACGTGGACGCCTCGCAATCAATGAGCCTTGCCAGACGCTGGTCTGAGTGTGATTGTGATCGTGCATCATGAAGGGAGGTGAACATCATGCAGAGGTTGAGCCTTTGGGGGGCGTTGTTCGCCAGTATCGTGGGGTCAGCGGGTTGTTATGTTGTCCCCGTACAGGAGGCGGTGCCCCCTCCGCCCCCGGCATATCCAGTGCAAACGGCTCCGACCGCTCCTTCGCCCCCTCATGGGTATGTCGGGCCCACCGACCCGCAGCGGACCCCGCCACCCGTGTATGCTCCGGC
>JBGPUH010000034.1:0-12979 GCA_041491025.1 Methylomirabilis sp. (SeqCode) | reverse complement strand
GGGCTACGCCCTTCGAAAGCCAACCGGGAAATCCCGCAGGCTGATCTCGCGCTACCTGGTTTCGCCCGTGGAGCTGACCGGCAACGAGGCCGGTCAGGTCGTGGCCATGCGCCTGGTGAAGAATATCCTCGTCGCCTCCCCTACTGGTGCGCTTCAGGCCAAGGCCACCGATCAGTTTGAAGAGTTGCCAGTGGGCCTGGTGTTCAGGTCCGTTGGGTATCGGGGGGTCCCGTTGCCGGGCGTCCCGTTCCATGAGAAGTGGGGCGTCATTCTGAACGAAAAGGGGCGGGTGCTCAATCCCGATACCCAGCAACCCGTCATTGGCGAATACACCGCCGGTTGGATCAAACGTGGGCCGAGTGGTGTCATCGGCACCAACAAACCCGACGCCGCCGAAACCGTGACCTGCATGTTAGAGGACTTGGCTCGTGGCGCAACCCTTCAACCATCTCACCCCGAACCCTCCGCCTCTGACGCGCTGATCCGTGAGCGCCAGCCGAACTGCTTTTCCTGGGAGGATTGGCTCCGGCTTGACAAGCTCGAGGTGGCCAGAGGAGGGGCAGTTGGGCGGCCCCGCGTGAAGTTCACCCGCGTGGCGGACATGCTGGCCGCGCTGAATCGGTAGGGCTTCGCGGGGGCGCAGGGGTGTGCTCCGGGAGATCCATAAACAGCCACGGGACCGATCGTTCGCAGCCGGACTCGTCGGGTACTTCTTTTAGGCTATGACAGCCCTTTGCTAATACAAACGCATTAATGGGGTGTCATTGCGAGGAGCGAAGCGACGAAGCAATCTCCCCGTGATCGAGATAAGAGAAGCGAGATTGCCGCGCTCCCGTTGGTCGCTCGCAATGACGAAGTAACAACATTTGATGCGCTTGCTATAGTAGTAAGGTCAACGCGTGCCAGTCCGGGTGCGAGCCCATATGCAAGAGAGGTGATCCATGGCTGCGAAACCCGACATCGATCCCCAGGAAACTCGTGAGTGGCTCGAATCACTCGACTCCGTCCTGGAACGCGAAGGATCAGATCGAGCGCATTTCCTCCTTGATCAGCTCATCGAAGAAAGCCGCCGAAGAGGCGTCCCCCTCCCCTACAGTGCAAACACTCCATATCTCAATACCATTCCGCCATCCCAGGAAGAGCGCATCCCCGGCGATCCCGATTTGGAGCGGCGGATCTCGTCGCTCATCCGCTGGAATGCGATGGCCATCGTCGTCCAGGCCAATCGCCTCAGCACTGAACTGGGCGGGCATATCGCGAGCTTCGCCTCCGCGGCAACCCTCTACGACGTCGGCTTCAATCACTTCTTTCACGCCCCCAGCGAGGGACACGGCGGCGACCTGCTGTTGATTCAGGGTCACTCCGCGCCGGGATTCTATGCGCGCGCCTTCCTCGAGGGGCGCATCACCGAGAAGCAGCTCCACAAGTTCCGGCAAGAGGTGGACGGCGACGGGCTCTCTTCTTATCCTCACCCATGGCTCATGCCGGACTTCTGGCAATTCCCGACCGTCTCTATGGGTCTTGGACCGATCATGGCGATTTACCAGGCCCGATTCATGAAATACTTGCACGACCGCGGCATCCTCGAAACCGAAGGACGCAAGGTGTGGGCCTTCATGGGCGACGGTGAGATGGACGAGCCCGAATCGCTGGGCGCCATTTCCCTGGCGGCGAGGGAAAAGCTCGACAACCTGATCTTCGTCATCAACTGTAATCTGCAGCGCCTGGACGGCCCAGTCCGCGGCAACAGCAAGATCATTCAGGAGCTGGAGGCGGACTTCCGTGGCACGGGATGGAATGTGATCAAGGTGCTGTGGGGCTGCAACTGGGATCCACTCCTGGCCCGCGATACCAAGGGCCTGTTGCGGCAGCGTTTCGAGGAATGCGTGGATGGCGAATACCAGAACTTCAAGGCGAAAGGCGGGGCCTACAGCCGCGAGCACTTCTTCGGTAAATATCCCGAGTTGAAGGAGATGGTCGCCCATATGACGGATGACGAGATCGGGCGCCTGCCTCGGGGCGGCCACGATCCGCAAAAAATGTATGCGGCGTACGCTGCCGCAGCCAAACACAAGGGACAGCCCACGGTCATCCTCGCCAAGACCGTCAAGGGGTACGGGATGGGGATAGCCGGTGAGGGTCAGAACATCACCCACCAGCAAAAGAAGATGGGCGAGGAGGCGCTCAAGGCGTTCCGCGACCGATTCAACATACCGATCTCGGATGCCGAAATTGCAAATGCGCCCTTCTACAAACCTGGGCCGGATAGCCCAGAGATAAAGTATCTTCAGGAGCGCCGCAAGGCCCTGGGCGGCTATCTTCCCAGCCGGCGGCGCAGGGCCGAACCCGTCGAGGTCCCGGACCTGAAGGCCTTCGACATCCAGTTGAAGGGCAGCGGCGACGCGGAGATGTCAACCACGATGGCGCTGGTCCGCATCATCACTATGCTGACCAGGGATAAGAAGATCGGCAAGTATATCGTTCCGATCGTCCCTGACGAAGCGCGCACCTTCGGCATGGAAGGCATGTTTCGGCAGTTGGGGATCTACTCCTCCATGGGCCAATTGTACCAGCCCCACGACGCCGACCAGGTGATGTACTATCGTGAGGCGAAGAGCGGCCAGATCTTGCAGGAAGGAATCAACGAAGCCGGGTCCATGGCCTCGTGGATGGCGGCGGGCACCGCCTACAGCAACCACGGGATCAACATGATTCCGTTTTACCTGTTCTATTCCATGTTCGGCTTCCAGCGCGTCGGGGACCTGGCCTGGGCTGCCGGCGACATTCAGGCGCGCGGCTTCCTGATCGGGGGCACGGCAGGCAGGACCACGCTTGCCGGCGAAGGCCTCCAGCACCAGGATGGACACAGCCACCTGATCGCCTCCACGATTCCCAACTGCGTGTCCTACGATCCGACCTTCGCCTACGAGTTGGCCGTCATCATCCAGGACGGCTTGCGGCGCATGTTCCGGGAACAACAAGGGATCTACTACTATATCACCGCGATGAATGAGAACTACGTCCATCCCCTGATGCCGGACGGCGCCGAGCAGGGAATTCTGAAGGGGATGTACCTGTTCCAGGAGGGAGCCAGCGGAAAAGCCAGGAAGCAGAAAATCCAGTTGCTGGGTTGCGGCACCATCCTGCGAGAGGTCCTTGCGGCCGCCGAATTGCTTGAAAGTGACTTCGGCGTCTCAGCGGATGTCTGGAGCGTGACCAGCTTCAATGAGCTGCGCCGTGAGGGATTGGATGCAGCGCGCTGGAACCTGCTCCACCCTGCCGAGACGCCCCGCATCAGCTACGTCGAGAGCCGTCTGAAGGAACGTGAGGGACCGGTGATTGCGGCCACCGACTATATGAAGACCTTTGCGGACCAAGTCCGCCCGTTCGTCCCTAAACGCTACCTTGTGCTTGGAACAGACGGCTTTGGCCGCAGCGATACGCGCAAGCAACTGCGCAAGTTTTTTGAGGTGAATCGCTACTACGTCGCCGTGGCCGCGCTCAAAGCGTTGACCGAAGAGGGATCTATCCCTGCCTCCAAGGTCACAGAGGCTATCAAGAAGTATGAGATCGATCCTGAAAAACCCAACCCCACGACGGTCTAGCGTGCCTGCAGGGAAAAACGTCGCGGCGTCACGAGGGCAAGCACTATGGGGGAGCTAAGGGAAGTCCGAATACCAGCCATCGGTGACTTCAAAGATGTGAAGGTCATCGAAGTGATGGTAGGGCCGGGAGATTCAATAAAGGCCGAGGATTCTTTGATCACCCTGGAGAGCGACAAAGCGACAATGGAGATCCCCTCACCCTTTGCCGGCGTGGTCAAAGAGGTGCGCTGCAAGGTGGGCGACAAGGTTTCCGAGGGTTCGTCGGTTCTCCTGCTGGAGATGAGTGATGGCGCGGAGGCTAAAGCAGCCATAGGGCCGCCTTTCGATGTGGTCCCTGCGATAGACACGGCCCCACCCCCTTCCGTGCCACCCCTGGCAACTACCCCTTCGCCCCCTTCCGCGGTTCCCGCCGCTCCACCTCCCGGCCGGGTCGGCGAAGCTGAATTTGCGAAGGCCCACGCGTCTCCTTCGGTGCGGCGCTTTGCCCGGGAGCTCGGCGTGGATTTGGGCAAGGTTCAAGCCTCGGGTCCGAAGGGCCGCATCCTGAAGGCAGATGTCCAAGGGTTCGTGAAACGCGAATTGACCTCGCCGCGGACGGAGACTGGGATATCTGCGCCGAGCGTTGGTCGGGGAATCCCGGAGATGCCGCCGGTGGATTTCTCGAAGTTTGGCCCCATCGAAAAGCAGCCTCTCAGCCGGATCAAGAAACTGTCGGGAGCCAACCTCCATCGTAACTGGCTGGTCGTGCCCCACGTCACCCAGTTCGACGAGGCGGATATCACAGACCTGGAAGCGTTTCGCAACGAACTGAGCGAAGAGGCCACGCGGCAGGGGGTCAAGGTCACCCTGCTGGCCTTCTTGATGAAGGCGGCGGTGGGGGCCTTGAAGACCTTTCCGGAGTTTAGCGCCTCGCTCGATGCCGACCGCGAAAGCCTGATCGTCAAGAAGTACTACCACATTGGCGTGGCGGTGGATACCCCGGACGGCCTGGTGGTGCCCGTTATCCGCGACGTTGACCGCAGGGGACTCTTCGAACTCGCCAAAGAGTTGGCTGAGGTGAGCGCAAAAGCCCGCGAGAAGAAGCTGGAGGCAAGCAACATGCAAGGCGGCTGCTTTACCATCTCAAGTCTTGGCGGCATCGGCGGTACGGCCTTCACCCCGATCGTCAACGCTCCCGAAGTCGCCATCCTCGGCGTCTCTCGTTCCAAGATGCAGCCGGTGTACCGCGATGGCGCATTTGTGCCGCGGCTGATCCTACCCCTGTCGCTTTCTTACGACCACAGGGTCATCGACGGGGCCGCAGCGGCACGATTCACGAGGCACTTCAGCCTCCTGTTGTCGGACCCTCGGCGTTTGTTACTCTGATCCTGGAAGCTCTCTTCCCATCACGATCTCTCGCCGATATCGGGCGTGGGAAACCTGCAGACAAGTACAGAGTGAGGATGATTCATGCGCGACCATGCGGAGGTCCTGGTGCTGGGGGCTGGAGCGTCGGGGCCGTCCGTCTTACGGTGGATTGCTGGTAAACGGCATCGCGGTGATGTCCCGCAGGGCCTTGTGCTTCGTGAGCGTCGGCTTCGTGTACGGCTGCTTCGGTGGTGTCTTCGTTTCCTTCACGGGCGTATCCTCCTTCTCAGCGCAGAGGCACCTCATGCGGCGCCGATCACCCACGCACACCGTGCCTCGCCTCTACCACAGGTGGCGCTCCTGGTCAAGCGCGTTAGTAGGCGGGCAGTGTCCTCATTTGCGCTAGGCTCGAGGATTCGGGAGCAACCCTTCAACGGTGAGCAAATCACTATGACATCCGGACTGTCCAAGAATTCCACAAGGATCTGAGCACGAGGATGAGTTGCTCCCGTGTCTTGAATCGGTGTGGGAAAGGAGTCTGTAGTCGCCAGACGCATTGACCTTGGCGCCCGGTCCGTCGCAGCCCCCATCGGATTATGCTGACCAGCATTTGCCGGCCACGGCGGGGTCCGGCGACCCTTGACAAGTTCTTGAAAACGCAAGAGAATCGCCGCAGTGTTGGGAAGTGAGAGAACCTGGATATGCTGACCAGCATACTCAGTGGTTACGCCGCACAAGCTCGAGCGCCCGCCAAGGGAGGAAGAGGTCCATGAGACACACGCGCGTCATCGTCACTCACTACGGCGGGCCCGACGCACTTCGGGTGGTTGAAGAAGAGTGCCCCGAGCCGAAGAATGGTGAAGTGCGGGTGCGAGTGCTGGCCGCAGGCGTCTCCCTCCCCGACCTACTGATGCGCGAGGGCGTTCATCCCGAAACGCGCCCGGTGCCGTTCACGCCGGGGTGGGATCTGATTGGCGTGGTGGATCGGCTCGGCGCCGGTACCTCTGGAATCGAACCAGGCCAGATAGTTGCCGCGCTGCCGATCAGCGGTGCGTACGCGGAGTTCGTCTGCCTGCCGCAACGTGAACTGGTTCCGGTGCCACCTGGGTTGGATGCCGCCGAGGCTGTCAGCCTCGTGCTGAACTACGTCACGGCGTACCAGATGCTGCATCGTTCCGCTAAGGTCAGATCGGGCCAGCGGGTGCTGATCCACGGCGCGGCAGGCGGGGTCGGCTCGGCACTCTTGCAGCTTGGGCGCCTCGCCCGGCTGGAGATGTACGGCACCTGTTCATCGCGAGGGGCGTCGGCCGTTTCCGATCTGGGCGCTATCCCGATTGATTACCAACATCTCGACTTCGTGAAAGAAATTCGCCGCCTGACGAGCGAGGGCGTAGACGTTGTCTTTGACGGCATCGGTGGCACCCATATGTGGCGTTCCCGCAAGGCTCTCCGTCCTGGCGGGCGGGTAGTGGCCTATGGCCTTACCTCCTCGCTACGTGGGGGACGATTGGCTTCAGGTCGTCGTCATCGCTATCATGGAATCGCCATCTTCGGGTTGTACATTGCTGGCGGCTGGCTTCTCCCGGGCCGGAAACGGGTGGTCCCCTACAGCATCCAGTGGCTTAAACGGCTGAGACCGGCATTGTTTCGACAGGATTTGATCGCCTTGTTTGACCTCCTTCAACAGCAAAAGATCAAGCCGCTAATCGCGCAGCGATTTCCTCTTGCCGAGGCGAGACACGCGCACGAGTTGCTCGGGAAGGGAGGCGTGACAGGCAAGATCGTGCTCGTGCACAACGGGTCATCGCTTGAGTCAGGAGCGGCGTAACAACGGCGTCACAGGAGTGATGAGCCCGGGGTGACGCGAAAGGAGCCGACAAGGTGGGAAAGTGGACGTTCGAGCCTGGACATACCGCCGCTGAGTTTTGTGTGCGGCACATGATGGTCACCTATGTGCGTGGCCACTTCAAGAACATCCACGGCACACTCACGTTTGACCCCGCCAATCCGCGTTCTTCTGCCGTCGCGATGACCATCGATGCGAAGGGCATCTGGACGGGTGAGCCGGAGCGGGACACCCACCTGCGTAGTGCGGACTTCCTGGATGTCGAGCGCTATCCCGAGATCCTGTTCAAGGGCAATGAGGTTGACCTCATCGGCGATCATGATTACACGCTCACCGGTGACTTGACGATACGGGGAGTTACTCGGGAGGCTGCGTTGAGGGTGCGGTACTTAGGGCAGTGGGAAACACCCTGGTGGGAGGGTGGTGTCGACAAAGGACCAAGGACCCGGGCAGGCTTCGTGGCGGAAGCAAAGATCAATCGCCACGATTTCGGGGTGAGTTGGAACGCCACTCTGGATCGAGGCGGCATCGTTGTCGGAGATATTGTAGAGATCGTTATCGATGCCGAAGCCATACTCGGAAGCCCGTGATCAGCACTGGGTAGGCCGCCCAACAAGGCGCTGCAGGCGACTGCCTGCGACGGCTGAGCTTATTCGATAGACTGCGAATTCCGCAATGTTTGTCGTTACGAGGCGGCTTGACGTAGTCCTGCGAACTGGCGATAATTGCGACAGAACTTTGATCTTAAAGGTGGGAGCAGGTCTACGAAGATAGATTGCAGGAACCGGGGCAGTGGACCTGATAGTTGGGTGCCGCCAGGAGAGGTTAGCGGTGGAGGGAAAGACAGTATCGGAACGGGCTTTCGAAGAGTACCTGTCGAAGCGCGGCCTCGTTGCTCGTTACGAGGAACTTCCACCCGGAATAACGCGGCCGGTTGACTATAGCGTCGAAATTGGGGGTAAGACCGTCCGCTTCGACGTGAAGGAGTGGGAGCCCAGGGATCCGCCAATGGGCGTCGTGGCTTTTGACCCATACAAACCCATTCGTGAGAAGATCCAAGAAGGCCGGGAGAAATTCAAACAGTACAAGGCGCGGGGCGAGCCGTGTGTGCTTGTCCTATACCACTACGGACCTCAACTGATCACGCTCGACGCGATGACGATCTTCGGTGCGATGCGGGGTAATATCGGATGGGAACTCCCATTCGACACTCAGACCGCCGTTGCTGATACAAGCCGCACCGAGCTCACCTGTCTGGATGGAGGCGGAATGGTCCACCACACGCCGAGTGGAATGGTGTGCCTTCAGAATACAACCATTAGCGCAATCGCCGTACTGAAATTGATCGACATCCGCGATCGGCGAATTAGAGTCGAGTTTCGGAAACGCAAACTCGATGCAGGTCGATCGTTTACGATCGACGAAAGCTTCGCCGTCCTGGAGGAACTTTACAGTCATGACAAAACGGTGCAGATCGATCACCGCGTCATCGTGTATGACAATTTGGACGCGGCGGTCGCGGTACCGGCCGAGTTCCCGAGTGGACCTTATGACGAACGCTTTGGGCGCGATGGAATTGGTCTCACATGCATCTATGTGGGCTCAGGTTTGGCCGCTATCGAGAAGGACGAGAGTAGCGTGGGAATCAAGCCTGATGACCCGCTGGGAATCAAACGATGACAGGGGCTCGCGACGACTAACGAGCGCATGCAGCTGGCGAAGCGCGGCATCCATGGCGGGCGCGCTTCGCAGCTTCTCCGCTTTGTTAGACCCGGGCGTCAAATCCGCAGGGAGAGTACTACCTTGTGAGTATTCGCTTTGGACAGTGCCAAAGTCGAGGATCGTAATTGCAGACATTCAACTGGCTTGCTCGTTGTTTCAACCTTCGCGGCGTTTGGGATCTTATCCTGGGTGAGAAATTGATCAAGACAAGGGAGTCACATGGATGTTGTATTAAGTAAACGTTGGGAGTTGCAAATTCCGGATGAAGTATCTGATTATTGCATGCTCGGGAATGATCTATACATCACAACTTCCTCGTTCTCCACCCAGGACGGTTATGTTCATTCAATTGGAAGATTTGAAAAGGGAACAGGGACCTGTTCATGGAGGCATAAGTTTAGGTCATCAACAGCATCCTCTTCGCGATGCACCATCATTGATGGAAGGCTGATTTTCATGATAGGCCCCTTTCTGATTCAGGCCGATCCCAACACCGGGGACAAGATCTTCGAATTCGATTGTGGGGACACTATTTGGGGCCCTTTTATTCAATACAATGGCAAGATTATTTTTTCCTCGTCTCCTGGAAAACTCTTTGTTTGGGACCTGAAACATTGCACTTGCGAGCACACTGCTCAACTTCTTTCCAATTTTTATCGGGCTGTGATCTGTGACGAGAAGCTGTACGCTATGACGCAAGGGGAATTGAAGAAAAAATATTTCTTTCAGCGTAATCAACGCGCAGCTCATATTGAGGCCTTTAAACTAGACGACTTTTCAAGGCAACTTTTCTTAGACCTGGGTGAGAGTTGCGCCTTTACTAGCATTGGTGTGCATGGCAAAGACCTGCTGCTCGCAAGAAGCAATATGATATCGCTCATTACCTCTCAAGGGAAAACGAAATGGTCACGCGCAATTGGTCCTGAAAGACCATACGCTAGCACGAACTTCCATGGAAATTCTAACACCAGCATTTTAGTCTCCGCTGATAGGTGGCTTGGCCTTGTTGATTCCACCACTGGCGAAGGCCAATGGCTGTTCGAATTGGACATACTTGCAGACGCATTGCTTATGGACGACGGCTCAGTTATTTTTTCGACTTGCGGTGGCGGGTTGGATCAGCTTCCATATGGAATAGATCCCCAAAATTATATCGGCCGTTTAGATCCACACAAACCGAACGCAACCATAGAACATTCAATTCCTTATACATCAAGAATCCAATTGAGGAGAATCGACAATACTCTCGTTGCCAGTAGTGTAATTAGGGGGTTCGAGAATGAAAAAGTAACATACAAGAGCCATTTCATAGAGTTTGTTATATAGGCATGACAACACTGGACCTATTATCAGACCGAGTATCACGGTCGAGCACAATTTCGGGGTCTCGTGTCGAAGTCATGCCAGCAAACCCGCGATGGCTTCTATCATGAGATGAAATTAGGATACTGCCTGGCGTGGAAATCTTGCGGACATATACAGAGCGAGGGTGATTCATGAGCGACCATACGGAGGTCCTGGTGCTTGGGGCTGGACCGGGGGGCTACACCGCCGCGTTCCGCGCCGCAGACCTGGGCAAGAAGGTGGTCCTGGTGGAGCGCTATCCGACCCTTGGAGGCGTGTGCTTGAACGTCGGCTGCATCCCCTCCAAGGCCCTCCTGCACGCGGCCATCGTGATTACGGAGGCCGCGGAGATGGCTGAGAAGGGCATCAGCTTCGGCAAGCCTGAGATCAATCTGGACAAGCTGCGCGCCTGGAAGGAAAAGGTGGTGGGCCGGCTGACCGGTGGCCTTGCCCTGCTGGCCAAGCAGCGGAAGGTTCAGGTCATCCAGGGCGTCGGCAAGTTCGTCGGGCCCAACCAACTGGCCGTGGAGGGCGCGGCTGGAACGGCCACAGTATCGTTCGACCACGCGATCATCGCGGCCGGATCGCAGGCCGCAACGATTCCGGGTTTCCCGCACGATGATCCGCGGGTGATGGATTCCACCGATGCGCTGGAGATAGAAGCGATCCCGGAACGGCTTCTGGTCATCGGCGGCGGGATCATCGGACTCGAAATGGCCTGCTTCTTCCACGCCATTGGCTCCAAGATCACTGTGGTGGAAATGCTGGATTCGCTGATTCCCGGCGCCGACAAGGATATCGTCAGACCGCTCCATAGGAGGATCGAGAGGTTATACGAAGGTATCTTTCTGAAGACCAAGGTGGCCAAACTCGAGGCGACATCCGATGGAATGCATGCCTGGTTCGAAGGGGCGAACGCGGCGCCGTCAGCGAACTTTAGCCGGGTCCTGGTGGCGGTTGGACGGCGACCGAACGGCACGATGATCGGCGCAGAACACGCCGGCGTCAAGGTGGACGATCACGGCTTCATCCCAGTGGACAAGCACCAGCGCACCAATGTCCCTCATATCTTCGCGATCGGCGACATCGTCGGGCATCCGATGCTTGCCCACAAGGCCACGCACGAGGGCCGGGTCGCAGCGGAAGTGATTGCGGGGCTGCCCTCCGCCTTCGATGCCCGAGTGATTCCCTCCGTCGCCTACACCGACCCGGAGGTGGCCTGGGTGGGGCTGACCGAAGCCGAGGCCAAGGAGCAGAAGATCGACTACGGCAGAGGCGCATTCCCCTGGGCTGCGAGCGGCCGCTCTCTCACCCTGGGACGAGAGGACGGGCTCACCAAAATGCTGTTCGACAACGCCAGCCACCGACTCATCGGGGTCGGCGTCGTCGGGCCGAACGCCGGTGAGCTGATCGCTGAAGCCGCCCTGGCCATCGAGATGGGGTGCGATGCCGGGGATATCGGCATGACCGTTCATGCGCACCCGACCCTTTCGGAAACGCTGGCCATGGCGGCGGAAGCCTTTGAAGGGACGATTACGGATCTCTATCTGCCAAAAAAGAAATCACCCTAGTGTCCCGAGTCTGAAATTCGATGACTACGTCTGAACACAATCTCACCCATTCTTGTCCCCTTGCAAATTCCCCTCACCCACTCCCTCTCCCCTGTGTAGGGGAGAGGGGAAATTATTGCGCGAATTTCCAACCCAGGGTACTATTGACGCTTGCATAAGTAATGGGACGATGGTATCTTTCCATGCATGAGACCACATGGGAGTCCCACAGCGCTAGAAGCGCGCCGACGCCGGGCGGTGGCGCTGCTGGCACAAGGGCTAGGAGTGCGCACGGTCGCCCGGCAGATCGGCTGTTCCCCGTCCTCCGTCAGTCGCTGGCAGGCCGAGCTGCAGGTCGGCGGCCCCGACGCGCTCCGCGCGAAGCCACCCCCCGGGCGGCCACCCCGCTTGACCGCGCGGCAGCGGGCGGGGCTCCTCAAGCTGCTCCTGAAAGGGGCGACGGCCCGCGGGTTCGCCACCGAGCTCTGGACCTTGCCGCGGGTGGCCGCCGTCATCGCCCGCACCTTCGGGGTCAGCTACCATCCCGCCCACGTCTGGAAGATCCTGCGCGGGGAGGGGTGGAGCTGCCAGAAGCCGGAGCGCCAGGCCCGGGAGCGGGACGAGGCCGCCATCCAGCGGTGGCGGGCCGAGCGCTGGCCGCATATAAAAAAACGCCGGCCGCGCCGGTAGGAACCTGGTCTTCCTCGACGAAAGCGGCTTCATGCTCCAGCCCGTCTGTCGCCGGACGTGGGCGCCCCGCGGCCAGACGCCCATCCTCCGCCAGTGGGATCGCCGGGATCGCCTCTCGACGATCAGCGCCCTCACGGTGGCCCCGCGCCGGCGCCGGTTCGGGCTCTACTGGGCGCAGTACCCGCATAACATCCGGAGCCCGGAGGTCCTGCGCTTCCTCCAGGCCTTGCACCGCCACCTGCCCCACGGCCTCACGCTCATCTGGGACCGAGGCCGCCCCCACCGGGCGACGCGGGTCCAGACCTGGCTGGCCCGGCACCAGCGGATCGTCGTCGAATGGCTGCCGTCCTACGCCCCGGACCTCAACCCGGTGGAACACGTCTGGGGGCACACCAAGTACGGCGACCTGGCGAACTTCGCCCCGGCCAACCTCCCCGCCCTGGAACACGCCGTGCTCACCTCCCTGGTCCGAATGCGGGGGCAGCGGCACCTCCTCGCTGCGTTCTTCCGGGCCGCTGGACTGGAACTGTGATGTGTGCCATTACTTAGGCAAAGGTCAATAGTACTTGATTGCCATAATACACGTAACGTCATTCCCGGAGTCCTTAAGCGGGAATCCATTGATCTTGCTGGATACCCGCTTTCGCGGGTATGACAATGTATGTGCGCTAACTTTCGCAATCAAGTACTAGCATGATTCGCATGCCTCGAGGATCCTGATGGAGCCTTATCGCCTCAAGCGGTATCCGACCGGTGGTCTTCGGGTCGAAGTCCCCTACCGCGGCTCGGATCTCCTCAGCCACGCCATGTACAACAAGAGCACGGCGTTCACCCTGGAGGAACGGATCGCCTTCGGCCTTGAAGGCCTGCTGCCC
>JBGPUH010000033.1:0-13015 GCA_041491025.1 Methylomirabilis sp. (SeqCode) | reverse complement strand
TCTGGAGGGGACCAGCAGCCGGATGACTCGCCTTGCCAAAACGGAGATCTACCTCGAGCGCAACCATGATCTCGATCAGATCATCTCCGAAATCGAAGCGGTGTCAATCGATCAGTTCCAGTCGCTTGCCCGGCGGATCTTTCGCGACGAGGCCTTCGCCATCACGTTCATCGGCCCTGTCCCCCAGGCCGCGCTGCTCTCCTGACGGCCGATCCGGCCGAATCCCTTCCTTCGACAGAGCTCAGGCCGGGCTTCGTTGTCTTGACAACGCGACTTCGCCACTGGGCAACCGGAACCATAGGCGTGTGTAACGAGGAGAAGCGATGATCTCTCGCTATACGCTTCCCCGGATGGCGTCCGTGTGGGAACCGCGCAGTCGCTATGACACCTGGCTTCGTATCGAGCTGCTGGCGTGCGAGGCCTGGGCGGAGCTGGGCAAGGTTCCGCGAGAGGCGCTGACCGTCATCCGGGAGCGGGCCGGCTACGATATTCGCCGCATCGACGAGATCGAACGTGAGGTTCGCCACGATGTCATCGCCTTTGTCTCGGCGGTGGCGGAGCGGGTCGGCCCGGAGGCGCGGTATATCCATCTTGGGCTGACCTCGTATGATGTGGTCGATACCGCCCTTGCCGTTCAGCTTCAGCAGGCTGCCACCATTCTCGTGGAAGATCTGGAGGCCCTCAGGCTGGTTCTCGCCGATCTCGCCCGCCGCCACAAGCGGACGGTGATGATCGGGCGGACGCATGGCGTGCATGCTGAGCCGGTGACCTTTGGTTTGAAGCTGGCGCTCTGGTATACCGAAGCGGGGCGCGATCTCGATCGCCTCCGACGGGCGAAGGAAGCGGTGGCATATGGGAAGCTCTCGGGCGCCGTCGGGACCTTCGCTCACCTTCCGCCGTTCGTGGAGCAGTACGTCTGCACTCGGCTCGGGCTTACCCCGGCGCCGATTTCCAGCCAGATTCTCTCCAGGGACCGGCACGCTGAGTTTCTGCTGACGCTCGCCCTGATCGGGACCTCGCTGGATAAGTTCGCCACCGAGATCCGCCACCTGCAGCGGACAGAGGTCCGTGAGGTCGAAGAGCCCTTTGTCGAGGGACAGAAGGGATCGTCGGCCATGCCTCACAAGCGGAACCCGGTCGCGTGCGAACAAGTGTCCGGGTTGGCGAGGCTGCTGCGAGCCTACGCCCAGGCGGGCCTGGAGAACGTTCCCCTCTGGCACGAACGCGATATCAGCCACTCGTCCGTGGAACGGGTCGTCCTTCCAGACGCGACCATCCTGCTTGACTACCTCCTGGTTCGCTTCCGTGAGGTCCTGGAGGGTCTCCGAGTCTATCCGGATCGAATGCGCCAGAACCTTGACCTGACGGAAGGCGTGGTCTTTTCGGAGGCGGTCTTGTTGGCGCTGGTGGACAAGGGCCTCAGCCGTGACGAGGCCTACCGGCTGGTGCAGCGACACGCCATGAAGGCCTGGGAGTCGCGTGAGCCCTTCAAGCAGCTCCTGCTCGGCGACCAAGAGATCCGCCGTCACCTCTCGCCTGCCGAGGTTGAAAAGTGCTTCGATCTGGGCTATCATCTGCGTCATCTGGACGACATCTTCGCTCGCGTAGGCCTCTGATTCATCGAGAGTTCCAGGTTCCAGGTGCCACGTTCCACGTTGAAAAGAGAGCCCCCATTTCTTACTCGGGACCCGGAACAGCGAAGCATAACCTGGAACCCGGAACTTGGAACATGGAACGTGTATCATGTTGACTGCGAAAATCTACGTCACGCTGAAGCCGGGCGTCCTCGACGCCCAGGGGGACACCGTGAAGTCCGCCCTTGAAACACTAGGATTCAGGGGAGTAGGAGACGTTCGTATCGGGAAGTTTCTGGTGATCAGGCTGGACGGTCACGCCAGGGAACAGGCCGCCGCACAGGTCGAGGAGATGTGCAGGCGACTCCTTGCGAACCCGGTCATTGAAGACTATAGCTTCGAGTTGGAGGAGGCCGGGAGATGAAATTCGGGATCGTGGTCTTTCCCGGCTCCTGGAGTCAACAGGACTTCTATCATGTCATCGTGAACGTGCTGAAGGAGGAGGCGTGTTATCTGTGGCATAAGGAGGCTGATCTTCAAGGCGCCGATTGCGTGATCCTGCCAGGAGGCTTCGCTCATGGCGACTACCTGCGGACCGGCGCGATCGCGCGATTCTCCCCCGTCATGAAAGAGGTGGCGCGGTTTGCCGAGAGAGGTGGCCTGGTCCTCGGGAGCTGCAACGGCTTTCAGATCTTGACAGAGGCCGGCCTGTTGGCCGGCGCCCTCTTGCGCAATGATTGCATGCACTACCGGTGCACGTGGGTCCATCTGAGAGTGGAGAGCCAAAAGACCCCCTTCACCTCTGCCATGACACGTGGGCAGGTAGTGCGGATGCCGATCTCGCACGGCGAAGGGCGATATTACATCGACGAAGCGGCCCTGAAGCAGTTGGTGGAGAACGACCAGATCGTCTTTCGCTACTGCGACGAGGGCGGCGAGCTCACGAAGGAGGCGAACCCTAACGGCTCGCTTGACCATATCGCCGGCGTCTGCAACGAGCGCCGCAATGTCCTCGGCCTGATGCCCCATCCGGAGCGGGCCGCTGAGGCGATCCTTGGCTCCGAGGATGGACGCGCGATGTTTGCGTCGATCCTCGACACCTTCGCCCGCGCCTGACGCCCCTCATGACTGTCTCCCTGATTACCCCCGATCTCGTCGAGTCGCACGGCCTCACGGCTGAGGAGTACGATCGGATCCTCGCGATCCTGGGTCGAGAGCCGAACCTGACCGAGCTGGGCGTCTTTTCCGCGATGTGGTCGGAGCACTGCAGCTACAAGAGCTCGAAGGTCCATCTGGCCACGCTTCCGACGAAGGGCTCCCGTGTCCTCCAGGGCCCGGGCGAGAACGCGGGTGTCCTGGACATCGGGGATGGTCTCGCACTCGTCTTCAAGATGGAAAGCCACAACCACCCCTCCTTCATCGAGCCATACCAGGGGGCCGCCACTGGGGTGGGGGGGATCATCCGGGACATCTTCACGATGGGCGCGAGACCGATCGCGCTCTTCGACTCGCTCCGGTTCGGTCCGCTGGACGATCCGAAGAACCGCTACCTGTTCTGCGGCGTGGTGGCCGGAATCGCAGGGTACGGGAACGCTGTAGGCGTGCCGACCGTGGGAGGAGAGGCCTTCTTTGCCGAGCCGTATCGCTCGAACCCGTTGGTGAACGTCATGTGCGTCGGGATCGCCAGGAAAGATCGGCTCTTCTTCGCCAGGGCGGGTGGGGTCGGCAATCCGGTGATCTATGTCGGGGCCAAGACCGGCCGCGATGGCATCCATGGCGCCACGATGGCCTCTGGCGCCTTCGATGAAGGGTCCGAAGCGAGGCGCCCGACGGTCCAGGTCGGTGACCCATTTCGGGAAAAGCTGCTGATCGAAGCCTGTCTCGAGCTGATGGAGGGGGACGATCTGGTTGCGGTCCAGGACATGGGCGCCGCGGGCCTGAGCTGCGCCACGGCCGAGATGGCCAGCCGCGGCGGGACCGGGATCGAGATCGACCTCGCGCTCGTTCCCCGGCGAGAGCAGGGGATGACCCCGTATGAACTGATGCTCTCAGAATCGCAGGAGCGGATGCTCGTTGTCGCCAAGCGGGGACGCGAGCAACGTGTCAGAAAGGTGTTCGAGAAATGGGACCTCGATGCGGAGGTGATCGGGCGGGTCACCGAGGGCGGGCTGTTGCGGGTCCTCGATCACGGGAGGCTGGTGGCAGAGATCCCGGCCGCCGCACTCGCTGATGATGCACCGGCCTATCACCGGCCGATGAGCCCTCCTGACGAGATCAGCGAATCGCGTCGGCTCGATCTCTCGGCCGTTCCACCGCCTGGCGATTATGCGGCGGCGCTCCTCGAGCTGCTGCAGTCGCCGAACCTCGCCTGCAAGGAGCCGATCTGGGAGCGGTACGACCACATGCTGTTCTTGAACACGGTGGTCCGGCCTGGATCGGACGCCGTTGTCCTCCGGCTTCCAGGAGGCAGACGCGCCATTGCCCTGTCCACCGATGGCAACGGCCGCTACTGCGCGATAGATCCCTATCGGGGAGGGATGATCGCCGTGGCCGAGGCGGCCAGAAATGTGGTCTGCGCGGGCGGAGAGCCGCTCGCGATCACCAACTGTCTGAACTTCGGGAGTCCGGAGCGACCGGCGATCATGTGGCAATTTGTGGAGGCGGTCAAGGGGATCGGCGAGGCCTGCCGTGCCATGCACACGCCCGTCACCGGCGGCAACGTGAGCTTCTACAATGAGACATCAGGACACGCGATATTTCCCACACCCATCATCGGCATGATCGGCCTTCTGGAAGATGTGGCCCACGCCACCGACCAGTGGTTCAAGACCGAAGGGGATCTGGTGGCACTCCTGGGGGAAACGAAGGAGGAGTTGGGAGCGAGCGAGTATCTCGCGGTGCGGTTCGGCCTGGTCCGTGGCGAGCCGCCGTCGTTGGATCTCGCGACGGAGCAGGCAGCTCAGCGCGCCTGTCTTGAGGCGATTCGGCGTGGAGTGGTCCGTTCGGCACACGACTGCTCAGAGGGTGGGCTGGCCGTCGCCCTGGCCGAGTCATGCATTGGGAGGGCAGGGGCGCCGATCGGTGTCGATATCGAGCTCCGAGACACCATCCGTCCCGACGCTCTTCTCTTCGGAGAATCTCAATCGAGGATCATCGTCTCCCTCCAAGAGTCGGACTGGCCGAGGCTGCAGGAGATTGCAGCCGTGCATCGGGTGCCGCTCACGCATCTGGGAACCGTTGGGGGGACGAGGTTGAAGCTTCGGGGCGCGACATTTGCTCTCGATCTTCCCATCAAGGAGGTCGAGTCGGCCTGGAGAGGCGGCCTGGCATCAGCCCTGGGCGGCTGAGCAGGGCGGAGGGATGACCATGAAAGCGGTGCAGATCGGCATATTGGGGTTCGGGACGGTCGGGTCCGGCGTCGTGAAACTGATCCAGGAGAACGGCGCCCTCATAGAACGGCGGCTCGGCGGGCCGATCGTGATTCGGAGGATCGCCGATATCGACATCTCGCGCAGGCGGAATGTCGATGTGGACCCGGCGCTGCTGACCACCGATGCGATGGCGGTAATCGATGATCCCGCCATCGATATCGTCGTGGAACTGATCGGGGGCCATGATCCAGCGCTTCGGTTCTGTCAGGCGGCGCTGGCCAGGAAGAAGCATCTGGTGACGGCCAACAAAGCCCTTCTTGCCACTCACGGGCGTGAGCTGTATCGAGCCGCGGCGGCTCAGCGGGTGTCGATCGGGTTTGAAGCGAGCGTGTGCGGTGGCATTCC
The DNA here is from genome assembly GCA_041491025.1 of Methylomirabilis sp. (SeqCode). Lineage (GTDB taxonomy): Bacteria > Methylomirabilota > Methylomirabilia > Methylomirabilales > Methylomirabilaceae > Methylomirabilis. The sequence goes on along the minus strand of JBGPUH010000033.1, from coordinate 7,665 downwards.
TTTGATCCGAGGGGTGAAGGAAGGGTTGGTTGCCGATCGGGTCCGCTCGATCACCGGCATTGTGAACGGCACCTGCAATTACATCCTCACGACCATGACGGAGAGCAGGAGACCATTTGCCGAGGTGCTGGCCGAGGCCCAGGCCAAAGGATATGCCGAGGCCAATCCGTCGCTTGACGTGGACGGAATCGACGCCGCACACAAGCTCCAGATCCTGGCGACGCTGGCGTTCGGCGCCTATGTGCCGTTTGACAGGATCTTCGTGGAGGGGATCCGGAGGATCGATGCCTCCGACATCGAGTATGCCAGGGACCTGGGGTTTCGGATCAAGCTGCTGGCGATCGCCAAGCAGCTCAATGGCGAACTGGAGGCCAGAGTGCACCCCGCCCTCATTCCGGAGGATCACCTGCTGGCCTCGGTGGGCGGCGTCTATAATGCCGTCTATGTCGTCGGGGATGCCGTGGGCTCTCTCATGTTCTACGGCAGGGGGGCGGGCCAGATGCCAACTGCCTCGGCGGTCGTCAGCGACATCGCGGAGATCGCCAGGAGCCTGCTCCAGGATCGGACTGCGAGGAGTGTCCCTCCCCCGCAGCTCTCCGACCAGGATGCCGATATCAAGGACATGGCTGAGGTCCGAACCTGCTACTACCTGAGGATCATGGCGATCGACAAACCGGGGGTCCTCTCCAGGGTGGCGGGGATCCTGGGCGGCAACAACATCAGCATCGCGTCGGTCATCCAAAAAGGACGCCATGAGCAGAGCGCCGTGCCGATCGTCATGATGACCCACGAGGCGGCGGAGGGCGACATGCAGCGCTCGCTCAAGCTGATCGACCATCTCGACGTCGTGAGCCGCGAGACCGTGTGCCTCAGGGTCGAAGGGGCCAGTGGCTGAGCCGGCTATGAGCGCGACAAGTTGGAAAGGAATCATCGACCAGTACAGGGCCTTTCTGCCTGTGACCGATCGGACACCGGTCGTCACCCTGAACGAGGGGAACACTCCGCTTGTCCGTGCCGAGCGGCTGCGGACGGCTCTCGGGCTTACAGCGGAGGTGTATCTGAAATGCGAAGGGCTGAACCCTACAGGCTCCTTCAAAGACAGGGGAATGACGGTGGCCGTCAGCAAGGCGGTAGAGGAGGGGGCGAGGGCCGTCATCTGCGCCTCCACCGGGAACACCTCGGCCTCCGCCTCGGCCTACGCCGCCCGTGCAGGCCTTCGGGCCTTTGTCCTGATCCCGGAGGGGAAGATCGCGTTGGGCAAGCTGGCTCAGGCCATGATCCACGGCGCCCAGGTGCTGCAGATCGAGGGGAACTTCGACCAGGCCCTGGGAATCGTGAGGCAGCTTTCCGGCGACCGGGTCATCACCTTGGTCAACTCCCTCAATCCGTACCGGATCGAGGGGCAGAAAAGCGCGGCGTTCGAGATCTGCGACCGGCTTGGTCGGAGCCCGGACTACCAATTCATTCCGGTCGGAAACGCGGGCAATATCACCGCCTACTGGAAGGGGTACCAGGAATACTTTCGGGAAGCGCGGATCGAGGCGTTACCGAAGATGATGGGGTGGCAGGCGGAAGGCGCGGCACCGATCGTACGCGGCAAAGTGATCGAGCGGCCCGAGACCGTCGCTTCGGCGATCCAGATCGGGAACCCGGCGAGCTGGCGTGGCGCGGTGGCGGCTGCCCAGGATTCTGGCGGGCGGATCGACATGGTCTCCGACGGCGAGATCATCGACGCCTATCGGCTCCTGGCCCATACCGAAGGGATCTTCTGCGAGTTGGCTTCGGCAGCCTCGGTGGCCGGACTCATCAAGTTCAGCCGATCGAACACCTTCCCGAGAGACACGGTCGTTGTCTGCGTCCTCACCGGACACGGCCTGAAAGATCCCGATGCCGCCATTCGCCTTTCGCCAGGGCCCGTCACGGTGAAGGCTGATCCAGAGGCCGTCCTCAAGCTCCTCACCCTCTGAGCGCCCGGGTGATTTTCGTTTGACAGAACAGACTGCCGACGCTATAGTGTTGCTCCGTGAGCGGGAATAGCTCAGTGGCAGAGCATCGCCTTGCCAAGGCGAGGGTCGCGGGTTCAAATCCCGTTTCCCGCTCCAAACCTCTGACCCACACAGCCGTCATCGAGCACGTGTTCATGAAGTAATAAAGAATGTTTTCTAGCGCACCACCCACCCTTTGTCCTCTTCCCGCTCAATTACTGGATGACGTACTGGATGATGTAGGTATTGGCCATCCCATGGCGGCGTAGCCAAGTGGCTAAGGCAGAGGTCTGCAAAACCTTTATTCGGCGGTTCGAGTCCGCCCGCCGCCTCCACTCCAGCCGGAGCTTCTTCCGGGAATCCCGTTGACATCGTGATCGAGTGTACCCGAGTCCTGCACGTGGTGTCTCCCATTGGAGGACGCGCATGAGCTTCTCGCGGTTCAGAGCCATCGTGTGCGGGGCTGTGCTTCTCCCTCTGATGACCATCCTCGGTTGCGCACCGATGCCGCCACCTCCCCCGTTCGAAGGGCAGATGCCGGCCCGTCCGGTCCTGGGGGAGCAGGTTCCGCTCATCACCCTCATGCTCTGGCACGCCCGGGACCTCTCGCTCACTGCCGAGCAGGTCCGGGCCCTCGAGGCCCTTCGTGGCGATTTCCAGAGAGCGGCGGACCTTCAGACCGCTGAGCTTCAACGGATCGAACTGGAACTGCAGGGATTACTCAGTCGGGAGCAGATCGATCTGTCTCAAGTGGAGGCGAGGGTCCGAAAGATAGAGGCGCTTCGAACCGACCTGCGCCTCGGTCGGATCAAGACCGTCGAGAAGGGGAAAACGATCCTCACACCGGAGCAGTGGCGGAAGGTTCAGCCCCTGATTCGTGGGGGACCATAGCGAATGAGAGGGGGGAAAATCTGTGGCTAGGCGCACCAAGGTTCAGGTAGGGAATGAAACAGTTGACGGGATCGACCTCGATTTCCGGACGCTCCGCGAGGAGTGGAACGAGTACGAGACCGAGGATGGCAGCCGGATTCGGGTCAAGCTGGTGGTAAGCGAGATTATCCGGACCGACCGTTTTGATCACCAGATCGATCAGCCGATCTATGTGGTCCGCTCTGGCAATATCGTCGTCACCAAAGCTCCGGACGAATTGAAGGAGGAACTGCGGCGGCGTGCCCCAGGCTAACAGCAGATTGATATCGCATATTCTTATAGAATAATCAATAAGTTAAATGGCTTATGTGATGTAACTGCTTAGATATTTACTTTGGTGGGAATGGCGACGGTTTGATAAGTTGATCAACACTCCCGTGTTCAGAATGGATGGTATTGCCGGGGTGGCGGAACTGGGAGACGCACGGGACTTAAAATCCTGCGAACGCGAGTTCATGCGGGTTCGACTCCCGCCCCCGGCACCAGCATTTTCCACTACTTAGCACTCCTTTTTAACGCGACGCGTTGCCACGGAAGGAAATTTTTGTAGTCGTTTTGTAGTCAAGTGCGTTCAGTTCATGGTGTACCGTGGCTGCTGTGGTCTGGGGCGGGACACCGAGCGTCGACCGGCCGCCCGGTGGAACGCGGACAGTTTGTCTCCCGCTTCGCGCATGTCGCTCTCGCGATGACGGCAGCGACCTCTTTCGTGACGGTCCCCTGGGCCCGCGCCCAGTGTGGCGAACAGCCCGTCTTCCACGAAGGCCAGGTCGTGGCCATCACGGAGACGGAGGTCACGATCAAGGAGTGGGCTGGCAATTACACCTATCGGCTCAGGTCAGGCGGGTGGCAAGAGTTGGAGAGGGCCGGGATCAAGGCGGGAGACACGGTGACCTTCTCCGCGTGGGAGGCCAACGAGATTGCCTTTGACTTCAGGAAGAGGTGAACCGCATAGGGTTTAGGTGATGCTGGCGATCCCGCCATTCGTTTTTTCACGGGAGACGCGCGAGTGAGCGACACGCATACACCACCTGCCTGGGGCCGTATCAAGAAAGCGGAGTGTCCCCACCTGTCGGACCTGCGGGACGACACCGCGTCGGCGAAGTCCACCTGCGAGGCATGCGGCCTGAAGCAGGACTTGCGGCTCTGCCTCACCTGCGGGTACGTGGGGTGCTGCGAATCGCACGGGGCGCACGACACCGCGCATTTCCAACGCACCGGCCACCCCTTCATCCGGCCCCACCCAAGTCCCGCGTCCTGGCTCTGGTGCTACAAGTGTCACGCCTTCCTGGAGTGAGGGCGTATTCCGATCAATTCCGCCACCCATTCCGATCGCAAACCGGCCACCCATTCCGATTGAAATCCGCCAAGCCCTCTGATGCTCGTGTAGATTCGTGGTTGTAATCTACACTGCCATCCGCCCTCGATAAGGCTCCCAGAAAAGCTTGACAGCAGGTGGGAAAGCGTAATGCAAAATGGCCGTAACAGGTGAGCGTGATGGGTCCAAGGTGACCATAGGATTTTTGCCATCTCTCGCAATCGTCGTCGGCGCACTATTTAGTTCAACGCCCTCCCGGGTCTAACTCGGCCTAAGAGGGCGTTGGTGTTGTTGGCGCTGTCAGTGAGCGTGCTATACGGCGGGCTGGTATCTGGATATACTGCCAGATTGACGGAGTATCTCAGTACGGGTGGGGTCTTGACAATGGGGAGAGAAGTGTGGGATATGGTGAGTGATTTTGGTTCTGAAGAGTGGCGGGGTAGCTCCCTTGCTACACCGCCGGACAGTTGGCAGTATACTTAATAGTTGGGCGGACATGAGGAGCCGGAGGTGGAAATGAACGAGCAAGAGACCGACTCCTTCCCGCCTGAAGTAGCGCGGAGGCTCGAGACCTACGTCTACAGGCTCATTGACCCCCGGAACGGCGAGACTTTCTATGTCGGCAAGGGCAAGGGCGACCGCGTGTTTGCGCACATCCGCGGTGAGCAGAAACTCGAAGGCGATGACCTCGACAACAAGCTGAAGCGCATCCGAGAAATCCGTCTCGCCGGCTTTGAAGTGGGCCACGTCATTCATCGCCACGGGATGGATGACAAGACGGCGTTCGAAGTGGAGGCCGCCCTGATCGACGCCTATCCTGGCCTCACGAATATCGTTGGGCGACCGGGTAGCAACGACTACGGCGCAAGGCACGCAAGGGAGATCATCCGCCAGTATTCGGCCGAGCCGGCCAAGTTCAGGCACAAGGCGCTGTTGATCAGCGTCAATCAGTCCGCCGACGAGACCTCGTTGTACGAGGCAACTCGTTTCGCCTGGAAGATCAACACGTCCAAGGCGAAGGAAGCTGAGGTGATTCTCGCCACGCGACAAGGAGAGATTGTCGGTGCCTTTATCGCTGACAAGTGGCTAGAAGCGACAGCATCGAACTTCCCGGGGCGCGAGGATGTGCGCGGCCGTTTCGGCTTTGTTGGCAAGGAGGCCGACGAAGCCATCAAAAGGCTGTACGTTGGGAAGCGCGTGCCTGACGAGTACCGCGAGCCCGGCGCAGCGAATCCCATCAAGTACACCTGGGGCCGCCGAACAAGGGGATGAAGCTGACGGGGCACTGCCGCCATCACGAACGGCCCGGGGGCCCCGCAGCTTATCCCCGCTGTTGGACGGCGGGAAGGAGATGATCGAGCACGTGCCGAGTCGCAATCCCTTTATGGGGCAGTGGCGAATCATCGACAACTCGACGTGGGACCGTGAGGCACTCGATCTCGATGGCCCGGCTCACCTGACCTTCGAACGGGGCGGCCTGGGTCACCTTCACTTCGTCGCCGTCGAGGGCGATATCGACTATCGGGTGGCCGAGCGCGAGGGTGGGCTAGCGGTTGAGTTCTCCTGGGAGGGGTCCGACGAGGGAGACCCGGTCTCTGGTCGAGGCTGGGGGGTCGTCGTCGGCGATGAACTTCGGGGGCAGATCTTCATGCATCGAGGCGACGACACGTCCATCCGCGCCTCCCGCGACGTCCGTGCCACTCGGAAGGCACGCAAGCGGGTCGGTCGGTCATGATCCGTCGCATTGCGTATCGGCGCGGCTTCGTCACGCGACTCGAGGAGCTGACCACCTTGCCCACCACGGTCCTCAAGCGCCAGGAGATTCCCGACTCCCTTGAAGGTCTCATCCGGCGCCACAAGTTGGTAGACCTCGTCGGGACCTACGGCGATCCTTCGGCGGGCGATCCGATCCAGTACGACCACCTCGAGATCGAGTACGACGACGGAGTGGCCGAGATCGAGGTGTTCAATCGTGCGATCTTCCTGTTCCTCAGCGACAGCCCGCAGCTGAAGAAGATCCATCACGTCTGCTGCACCATCGACGATCTTGGCCGCGCCCGCCGTCCAACAAGCGGTTCGAGTTGACGCGCCGGTGCTGGCCACCTCAGGCTTGGTGTATGCTGGCGGCCGCGATCGCAGGTGGGCCGCGGTCAGCGCGTGGGCGCTGGCGTGGAGGTGAGAGGCCTCCGGAAACCTGGTCGCAGGAATCCACGCGACGCGCAAGGCGACGATCGTGCGGTTGGGGCTGGAGGACGCGGGTGAGCTCCTCTACGACATGGGCCACACTCCTTTGCCGGATGCGGACCCGCATGTCCGCTGGTGTGGGAGGGGCCGACAGGTCACTATCCCGATTAGGCGGAACAAAGATGATGCTTCCCGACGAAAACGAGGGTAGGCGACTCATCCTTGCCGGCTACTCCGATCAGTTTGTCCGGATGGCAAATGACTGCTCGACCTGGCTCTTCTGGTATCGTCCTGTTGAGGCTTCACGGGACGAAATTGTCGGTAGTGCCAGCGTATTCTTCCTTGACGCGGGAGCAGGGCCATTCGGGGTCACTGCTTCCCACGTCATCCACGCGCTGCTCGATGCGAAGGAACGGTATCGAGACCTTGGCGTCCAGATGGGAAACATCCCTGTCGATCCGTCTGTGCAGCTGCTTGGTGACGACCAGACCCGCGATGTCGCGACGTTCCGAATCGACGAGCGTGATATCGCTACGCTTCGCAAGAGGCCGCACGTCGATCCTTGTCAATGGCCACCGCTTCTTCCGCAAGAAAACAGAGGCATCTTTTTCGGCGGGTACCGTGGTCCGAGCAACAAGCGGATCTTGCCGGACGAGCCGATCCCCTGGGACTTCTGGCATGGATTTGGGCCCGTCACTGGCGTGTTCGATAGGCAACTGACGATGCGTTTTGCACGGGAGGACTGGGTGAGTCGCCCCAGCCGCTCGGAACCACCGGCAGGAGCAGACTGGGGAGGCACTAGCGGAGGGCCCATGTTCGCCCTTTTTGAAACGGCGATCGTGTACTTCCGGCTCGGTGGGTTGGTCAAGGAGTACTTAGCCACTGTCGAGTCGATTGTGTTCGCACCAATCGACCGGATTCATATAGATGGTACGCTGTCGACATAGCACCTGCATCAACCTGCCGGCGGTCCCGCTGCGCTCCACCGCCACACGTTATGCCGAACGTTAAGCGCCTTCATCATGCATTCGGTACAGCACGGGAGTGGGACGGACGAACTCAATGGCTAGAGGAAAGTCGCGGATCGCTATGACATCCAGGCCGTCCGAAAAGAGTCAATCCCAAAGTTAGTTGAACTTCGCGAAGCCAGCTCCCGGCCATGAGGTTACGCAGCTTGAGATCCACCCAGGTTCACCTCACCTCGCAGGTCGGCTTGAAGGGCGGTCCGCAGGAGCGGCAGTGCCCGGAACC
>JBGPUH010000032.1:0-13025 GCA_041491025.1 Methylomirabilis sp. (SeqCode) | reverse complement strand
TCACCTTGCCTTTGTCCTGAATGCGGAATACCCTTTTCATGAAGCGGCTCCTTTCTGTGTGGGGTGCTCGGTTAGCGCCACTAACCGCTCCACCCTAAGGGAGTCGCTTCGCTTTTTCAACTAACTATGGCACACCTTCCTATCGTAGCGAACCACCGGGTACCGACGGAAAGTGTGCCGCCGCGCCACCAGGCAAAGATGGCCACGATAATTGGCGGAGCAAGGCAAAGCAGAGACCTATTAAGCCAAACGTTTCTGGCAACGTTCAGGGTTAGTAGAAAGCGTCCGGCGTGAAACACCAGAATGGGTGCGCTAGATACATAGCAGAAGACGAGGCCATAGGCCGCCAGTAGCGTAAGTCTGGCCGCGTCCAACTGCAAAGATGGCAGCGATTGAGTGTTGGAAACCTGTCCCGCAACCGGGATAGTTTCGAAAAGCAGAAGGTTCAAGTGTGGCGTTGCGCGGCAAAGAAGATAAAAGACAATTCCCCCAACCACAGTACCCATCGCATAGCGAACCACATAGAACTCCCACCATCTGAGAGAGCTCTCATTGGATTTTGTTAGTTCGCTAACCGGCTCCGGCATCAGAACCTCCCTCTAAGCAGTAACGTTGACGCCGAACTATTGAGTATGCTGGTCAGTATAACCCAGGCTTATGACAGTATAGCACGGATGCTAAGCCTTTAGCGCCGAAGGCGATTTCGTTGGAATTCCCATACCTTAGCCAGAACATCGTAAACCCGGAGACCGGTCAAACACTGCGGCCTTGGTCAGTATAGCGCCTCAGGTTGCGCGGCCATCAGGCGGGAGGGCCAAGCCATCGACCGGACTGCGAACGCCTCGGCCTCCACGGTTGAGCACATGAGTGTAGATCATGGTGGTGCTTACATCTTTGTGCCCTAAAAGCTCTTGAACCGTGCGTAGACGATTCATCTTCGGTGCAGCTTCGATCTCCTTGGCAGCAGACGGTTTAGTCAGAATCTTATAACTTGCCACGCTTCCTCAGATCCTTGAGCACGTCCTCAAACGCGAGATTAGGCTCGCTCGCTCTCTCTTCAAAGGCGGCAAGGTCCTCCGCGTCCTCGGCCAAACTCATTCTCACCGCCTCGTTGACAAGGTCTGAGACGGACCGATCTGCCTCGGCAGCCTTGAGTCGCAATGCCCTGTGGATCTGAGAATCGAAGTAAACCGTTGCCCTCTTTTGGGCTGATTTCATGCCGACAATATAGCGCTGTGACGTTATGGCGTCAGGTGGCCGCTTGGTTCATACACGCTCAGCCTGAAGTCGGAGGGAACATCAAACGGGCTACTGAGACTCCCGCAGTACGGCCTGGATGTCGAGAAAGGCCTGGCGCTCGTCGAAGAACGAGATGCTGTAGATCTCCCGGATGCGTCCTCGTCGATCGATGAGGTAGGGGCGGGCTGGGTGGTCAATCTCGCCATTCGGCTGAGGTCTGGTCCACTCGTCATAGGCTGCCAGAACCGGACGCAACCTCTGAGATTCTAGGGATTGTAGGGCCCCTCAGCACCTGTCATCTCCCTTGAGTGGAGGTTCGGTATCTAACGCTCTGCGCATCAGCCGCGCCCGGCACGGCGACCCGCGTGAGCACGTCGCTTCTCGCGCGCTGGCTGCAGGCGCTTGTTAGGCAGCCTCATGAAGTGTTGAGGCTGTAGGAGGCTGGCAACTGAGATGTCCTCGTCAATGGCTTCCCAGTGAATGCCAATTCCATCGCCAATCAACTCCCACTCAGCCCTTTGCTTCGCCGTGGCGTCGAGAAGCCGTGGAAACCAGGCAAGCGGCGCGGAGATCGTCCGCCCGTCTGAGAGCACCACGCTCAGCGTGTCGTCTGTGCACGATACCTCAACAGCCAGGGCCTCAGCTCTTTCCACCAAAGTACTCATGCCACCTCTCCGAGAAGAGATGTGCTGCTGAAACGTCAATTCGGACGGTTTCTGGCGCTTGGGCATGGTCAAGCATTCCGGGGCTTGGCGCGGTGTTCCGACCGGGACTCCCGACCCATCGTCGCCGCCTGCCGTTTGGCGGCGGCGCGGATGGCGAGAGCCCGATCGCGCAGCACGTCCAGCAAGAGCAGTTTCTCCGCCACCGGACGCTGTGCCAGCGAGCGCCGCAAGGCGCACTTGCTTTCGAAAATGCGTTGAAGATCGAACGTCATGACGGGCCTTGTAGGAATCTTCGTTCGAATGTCTGCCAGCGGTCAAGCAGCCCGTGCCGGCGCACCAGCGTCTGAAACCGTTCCGCGTTGATCGCCGCGGCCTCGATGAACTGGAGCAGGCGGGCGTGGTCCTTGGCCCTCCCGGTCTGCAAGGCGATGGCGGCGAGGTGTTCCGCCGTGAAGACCCGCGCCGGCGTGCCCTCCACGTCCACGGTCACGGCCTCGGCCAACGCCTCTTCCACGAGCGGACTCGTGGCCGGCAAAAATTGAACCGGCCAGCCGGCCAGCACGATGTATTCGCCCTCGACCACGCCGCCTCGGGCAGTGAGATAGTCAAATATAGGGCGCGGGCTGACCACCACCTGACCGACCTGGTGATGGAACGCGACGAAGATATCCACGTCCAGGGTGGCCAGCGGCTCCAGGTAGAACGTTGCCCCCACCGCACCGCCGATGGCGTAGCGCGCCACGACGCCGTCGGCCTCCATCTGATTGATGAGGCTGATGACCTGGGCAATACTCACCGCGATGTCCTTTCCGTCGGCAAAGCGTGGATTGCCGGTTGCAGGTCCGCGCCAGGATGCCGCGGCCGGAGCCAGTCCAAGAGCTTGGCGGGACCCCAGCTCGGACGCTGCCGACGGGCGGCGCAGATCAGGCTCGCGACCTCCTCGGCGATCCGGTGCGGGCACGCATGCGGGGCCCGGCTGCGATCCTGCAGCCACTGCCGGCCCGCGTCCTCGAACCGTCCGAGCCACTTGTAGCCGGTCTTCCGGCTGATGCCGTACCGCGTGCAGAGCTCGACCATCGCGTACAGGTCCAACCGGTGATCGTGAATGAACCGTTCTCGCTGCTCCATGGGTGAGTTCTCCATCCGAGGCATTGGCCAACCTCCTGTTGGCCAATGCCTCTACTCTTCGTGTCACCCATGTTCCCAGTTTGATCTGTTACCTATGTACCCGGTTTGTACCTTTTCTCTGACCATCCAGGGCTCTATAGGAATGTATGCCGATAGCGCTAAGTGGCGTGCGTCCTCGCGCGTCCGCTTGAGCGCTTTGTTGGGCGCGCAGTGGATTTCGCGATGTTGATCAGCGACAACAGCGCGGTATTGACAGCCTCCTCGTTCGGAAAAGCTGCCGCCACCTCGGGCTTAAGAACGACAACATTCGAGGACTCGCGCAGACGCTTCGCGTACTTCCCGCGAACCAATGGACCAGTAAAGTCGGAAGGTTTGTACTCTGGGCGCAACTCGTCTTCTTGAGCTCCCTTAGCTTTCTTCATAGATTCTCCGCTCTCCTTTCCTCGCGAGGCGAGCGCTAATGATTCGAATAGCTTCTCCGCGCTCTGTGTGAGCGACCACCAACAATCGGCCGCCTTCCGAGACACCAAATGTGATGTATCGAGATTCGCCGACTGAATGGTCTGGGTCGGCGCCCGTTGCAGCCATAGGATCGCGTAGAGCCATTGCGGCCTCTTCGAAAGACACCCTGTGCTTTCGAAAGTTTGATAGCGCCTTTTTCGGATCCCATTCGATATTCATGTCTGGGCCTTAGCCTCATTTGAATTTGCGGGGATCGCCGCCAGCCGCAGTGTTGATGCCATGCCTCCATAATGGTCTTGCGATGGGTCTGAATGATTCGGCGAGTGTCGCGTCAATACGTTGAAGCGTAAATATCTTTAATATCAATAAGAAGCAAAGAATGGTTCAAGCACCTTCTCGCCTTTTTAGATAGCAATTCCTGCAGCCAAATCCAGGGCGGGCGGATAGCGCAGCCGCTCCTCTGGGCTTCATGGTGATCGTGGGCTCGTCAGTTTTCAATTCGACTCTCCATGGAGGCGCTCCTTCCCCAGCGGGAAGCATGATTGAACGATGATACTCCCACCTTTGAACACGGGCAAGAACCCATTTTCTTGTAATGCAAAGAAATACCTTTAACGTGTAACTCGCTCACGCATGTTACTGAGACTCCCGGAGCAGGGTCTGGATATCGAGGAAGGCCTGGCGCTCGTCGAAGAACGAGATGCTGTAGATCTCCCGGATGCGTCCTCGTCGATCGATGAGGTAGAGGCGGGCAGGGTGGTCGATCTCCCCGTCAGGCTGGGGCCGAGTCCACTCGTCATAGGCTGCCAGCACGGGTTGTAACTTCTGACGTTCCTCACGCAAGAAGCTCCACCTCGCAGGGTCGGCCTTGAACCGCTTGACGTAGCGCTCGAGCGCAGCCGCAGAGTCTCGTGCCGGGTCCGTCCCCGGATTCAGTTCAACCCTGGATTCTTGTCGCGCGGAGCCGCGACAAGAATCCTTAACTTGTCAGGCAACCGGGACCTTCTTCTCATTCTGGATCGTAATAGTTGGATTCGAGTTCCGCGGTGGCACCGGCAGCCCTTGAGTGATCAGGAGCGCTACATGTTCTTTTATGCCCCACCTCGCCTGGAACAGGCAATCCTCCACGGAATGGCCAATTCCGGTGAAGCCTTCGAGGTCAGGTGAGTAGAAACCGAAATAATCCGGCTCTTCGGTCGCCTCGATAATCAAGGAGTACGGCAACTCGATCATGTTCTCCTCCCATCAGGGCTTCTTGATCCCTGCGGCCTTCAGAATGGCATGACACGTCCCCGTCGGGACTTCCTTGGCACCGTGATAGTCCACCCGAATCAGCTTTGCCCAGCCCGGTTTGCGATAGTATCTGACTGATCCTTTTTGTTTCACGAGGATGAAGCCGTTCTCTTCGAGCAATCGGATCAACTCACTGAATTTCACGTGCTGTTCTCTCGTCCTAACGCGGTAGTGATCCGGAGACGCCTCGATCAGCGAAATCGCGTGCCAATTTCCCTACAACCTCCTTAGGAGGATATTTCGCGCCTTTTTGCCCACAGCGAGGATATGGACTACACCAAGATTCCCGCGAGCGACATCATAGAATACCCGGAGCTTGCCTGCCCGCAACTCCCAGGGCGCAATCGGATTGGGGCGCAGAGGTTTTCGATTCCTCGTCTCAGCAAGTGGTTCAAGCAGCAGTTGCCGTTCGATCGCATCCAGTACGGTTGAACGTTCACGAGGCGTCAATGGCTCTAGACAAGTCGCCGCCCCGAATTCCGCAAGCGGCTCAGGTAGAGGCGCACTAAGAGTGATCCCCCTCGACAAGGATCAGCCGGAATTGAACGCGAGGCCTGGCCGCTTTCCGAAACCGACGGCAGAAACGGCCCGCTAGGGGCTACTCGGGATAAAAGCCCGCACCGATCAACGCCGGAACTCCATCCACGTTCACCGCCTTCACGTAGCTCCATTTCTGCGACGGTTGGGTCTGCCCGGGTTTGGGGAACATGTAGTCGACCCACCCTGATCCCTTGGATTGAGTCACCTTCACAAACTCGTCATGGAATAACTTGCCGTTGGAATCTTTCTGGCCGGTGGTATTGGTCCCCTCGCGCTTTGGAAAAGCGGCATTGAGCAATACATTTAGGTTCGTATCGTACGCGAATAAATATGCGTCACCGCTGAACCACTCGCTCCCGCTCTTTCTAAACTCGGTGAAGGCTGCCTTTCCTTGACTTTCGATCAGCGCAGCGGCCTTGTCGACCAGCGCTTCGATCTGTTTTGCTTTCTCGGATGCCGGTGGAGATTGCTGTGACAATGCCGGCGCAGCAGTCCCAAACAATCCAGCAAGCACGAAGAAACCGGTAACTAAAGCTTTCGCGTTCATAGTGCTTCCTCCTGCCGTTGCCGTATAGGAAATTCAAACGCTATTTTGCCAATAACCACTGTTGCATCAGCCGGGGCATACCTCCTTTCCACTCCGATGGAACTTGGGCCTAACTCGCGCTCAACGGCCCGTCGTCTCTGGTACCGTTCCAGCTATTTATGATAACTTTGCCTTTCCGCGCGGTCGCGACCATTGCCATAAAGGATGCTGCTCAGATTCGGCGCATCAAATTGGAACGGCACTAGTCCGCTCCATCGCCAGGTTTAGGTCGCCGAAATTGTCAGTCCTCGAGGCGGTCAAAAGGGATGCCTTTGCCCGCTCGAAGGCTGCGACGAGCGGTCTCAATCCGTTGGAGAAAGCGGGGATCGTGCTCAAGCCGATAGTCGAACCAGTCATCTTCCGACTCAAACCCGATGAGGACGCCCGCTGGTTTTCCATGGCGAGTAATCACCACCTCTTCCTTCTCCGCCTCGCGCAGATACCGCGACAGGTCGTCCTTCACTTCAGAGAGGGGGACTTTCTTCATTGAGGCTCACCTCCCTCTACCAACCAGCTCGCGGCCTCCGATTTTTGGATGATGACGAGGATCTCGACAACCTGGTCGGCAACATCGTAGTAAACGCGGATCTCACCAATCCGGAGACGATACTGCGGCCGAACCAAGCCCCGGAGTCGCTTGATTCGGCTTCGACTCGCCCTGGCCGGGTGATGCCGGAGGTGCTTCTCCAGTGCATCACGAACCTGCGCCCGGAGATATGCAGACAGGCGCTTGTACTGGCGGGCTGCCTCGGGCGCGAGGACGAACTCGTATCGCATTCTGGCTATATGATAGCCAGAACAACATCCGCTGTCAAGTCCCTACTTCTCATTGTAGGGATGTGGGAAACAGGTGCACTAGGGAGACTCCCGGAGGAGAGCCTGGATGTCGAGGAAGGCCTGGCGTTCGTCGAAGAACGAGATGCTGTAGATCTCCCGGACGCGCCCTCGTCGGTCGATGAGGTAGAGGCGGGCTGGGTGGTCAATCTCCCCGTCAGGCTGGGGCCGAGTCCACTCGTCATAGGCTGCCAGCGCGGGTTGTAGCTTCTGACGTTCCTCACGCAAGAAGCTCCACCTCGCAGGGTCGGCCTTGAACCGCTTGACGTAGCGATCGAGCGCAGCCGCAGAGTCTCGTGCCGGGTCTACGGTGATGGAGAGGAAGCGTACCTGACGCGCGGCCGCTCCGTCCCGTTTCAGTCGCCCCCAGAGGGCGGACATCCGGGCGGTGAGCAGCGGGCAGGCTGACGTGCAACTGGTGTAGATGAAACTAATCAGCACAACCTGCCCGCGCAGGTCTGACAAATGGACAGGTTGGTTGACTGTGTTCAGCAGAGTGAAGTCCGGGGCCGGTTTGATGACCGGCAGACTAGGGGTGATGGAGAGTGCCGCTTGATTCGATTGGGGTAGGCGCGAATTCTGCTGGGGCGCGTCGGCTTTCAACGGCGAGGGAGTGCCGAGACTGATGCAGAGCAGCAACAGGACGGCTCGACCGAATGCCATCGAGCTGCCATTCCGACAAGCTGAGAAGATGCGTAAATCCTGCGAGCTCATAAGGGGCCTTCTTTCCATATTTCCAGCATCGGATCTTGTCACGCTGTCATTGCCCCGAAAGTCCCCCTCACCCGCACCCTCTCCCCCCAAATGGGGGCGAGGGGACAGAACTGGGCTATGACGGACTTTCATGCCCATGGGCGCGCCGGTCGGCGTCTCATGGCGAATCCTCCAGAAGGCATGGCTCAGCCACGCGCTCGGAGTTTGGCTGGCTGAGGCTGAGCGGTGGATGCCAGCACTGCCTCGGCCGACGTCAAGAGGAAGGCCCTGAACGCGGCCGCCGCCCGGCTGAGACGCTTGTCCTCCCGGTGTACAACATACCACTGGCGCCGCAGGGGAAGGCCTTGAACATCGAGCACAACCAGACGCTTGAGCGCGATCTCCATTCGAATGGCGTGGCGGGACAAGAGGGCGATCCCCAGCCCCGCGGCCACAGCCTCCTTGACCGCGCTGTTATTGCCTAGCTCAAGCCCCACGGAGATTTTCACGCCCTGCTTCTGGAAAAATTCATCGGCGTTGAGACGGGTCCCCGAGCCGACCTCCCGCGAGATGAAGACTTCTTGCGCCAGCCGACTCACCGGAATTCGCTTGGTTTTTGCCAGGGGATGAGTCGGGGGGGCGATGACCACCAGCTCATCGGATAAAAACGGCGCGGCGACGTGGGGAACCCCCTCGGGCGGGCGGCCCATCACGACCAAGTCAACCTCGTTGTGAAGCAGGCGGTCTCGCACGATGGCGCGGTTCGTGACCTCCAGGCTGATGCTGATCCCGGGATATCGGTTGCGGAATGCCCCGAGAAGCGACGGCAGGACGTATGCCCCGGCGGTGCTCACCGCGGCAAGGGCGATCCGCCCCCGCTTCAATCCATCGAGCTCCTCCATCGCGATTCTGGCCTCGTCGATCAAGGTGCTGACTTTCTGGGCGTAGACAAGGAGCTCTTTACCCGCCTCGGTCAGTACGATGGTCCGACCGACTCGTTCAAAGAAGGTGGCATCCACGGCCCGCTCCAGCTCCCGGACCTGAGCGGAGACGGCCGGTTGCGTGAGATGCAGCTCCTCAGCCGCCCGCGAGTAGCTGTGGTGCCGGGCGACCGCCATGAAGATGCGAAGTTGGTGGAGGGTCATAGTTCGAGTATAGGGAAAACCTTATGAAAATCAAAATATTTTGTATTTGACTTTATGGAAGGGCAGAGTGAGACTTGAGGCGACATGCAGCGATCTGAGGCGAGACTGTGTGAGAACACTGGGAGGAGGGTCTCGTGGCCTAATCGGGCTGGTGGTTACAGCGATACCGGGAAACAGAGGTGAAGTCGAAGCGTATCGGGCAACATCGGATATTCGGGAACGTATGGAGGTGAGCATGGCAGTGACAGCAAAACCAGGGGCTATGAAGGAGGGGAAAGAACGCTATAAGGCGGGCGTCCTCCCCTACAAGCAGATGGGGTATTGGGATGCGGATTACGTGCCCAAGGAGACGGACGTGATCGCGTTGTTCCGTCTCACGCCGCAGGAGGGCGTGGACCCGGAAGAGGCGGCGGCGGCCGTGGCCGGTGAATCTTCCACCGCCACCTGGACTGTGGTGTGGACAGATCGGCTCACCGCCTGCGAGCTCTACCGGGCTAAGGCGTACAGGGTGGACCCTGTGCCGGGCACCCCGGGCCAGTATTTCGCCTACATCGCGTATGACCTCGACCTGTTCGAAGACGGCTCGATCGCCAACCTGACGGCCTCCATCATCGGCAACGTGTTCGGCTTCAAGGCGATCAAGGCGCTGCGCCTGGAGGACATGCGCATGCCCGTGGCCTATCTCAAGACCTTTCAGGGGCCGCCCACCGGGATCGTGGTGGAGCGCGAGCGACTGGACAAGTTCGGGCGCCCACTGCTTGGGGCCACCATTAAGCCCAAGCTGGGGTTGTCGGGGAAGAACTACGGACGCGTCGTGTACGAGGCTCTCAGGGGCGGCCTGGACTTTACCAAGGACGATGAGAACATCAACTCGCAACCATTCATGCACTGGCGCGACCGCTTCCTCTTCTCGATGGAAGGCGTGAATCGCGCCTCCGCGGCCACCGGTGAGGTGAAAGGCCATTACCTCAATGTGACCGCCGCCACCATGGAAGATATGTATGAGCGCGCCGAGTTCGCGAAGGAGCTGGGTAGCGTGGTCATCATGATCGACCTCGTGATCGGCTACACCGCCATCCAATCGATGTCGAAATGGGCGCGCAGGAACGACATGATCCTGCACCTGCACCGCGCGGGTCACGGCACCTATACGCGGCAGAAGAACCACGGCATTAGCTTCCGTGTCATTTCGAAGTGGATGCGCATGGCAGGCGTGGACCATATCCATGCGGGCACAGTGGTCGGCAAGCTGGAAGGGGACCCCAACGTCATCCGCGGGATTTACGATACGCTGCGGGAGCCTCGCACGCCGCAGAGTTTCCAGCATGGCCTCTTCTTCGACCAGGACTGGGCCTCGTTGCGCAAGGTCATGCCGGTGGCTTCAGGCGGGATTCATGCCGGGCAGATGCACCAGTTGCTGCATTACCTGGGTGAAGACGTGGTGTTGCAGTTCGGCGGCGGGACCATCGGACACCCGCAGGGGATCGAGGCGGGGGCCACGGCGAACCGGGTGGCGCTCGAGGCCATGATCCAGGCGCGCAATGAGGGCCGTGATTACCTGAGCGAAGGCGTGGAGATTCTGGAGAAGGCGGCCAGGTCGTGCTCGCCGTTGCGTGCTGCGCTTGAGGTGTGGAAGGACATCACCTTCGACTATGCATCCACTGATACCGTGGACTTTGTCCCGACCCCAACGCCAATATAGTAGGTTGTGGAGGAGGTAGAGGCATGAGAATCACCCAGGGCACATTTTCATTCCTGCCCGATCTGACCGATGAGCAGATCAAGAAGCAGGTGGAGTATTGTCTGAACAAGGGCTGGGCGATCAACGTCGAGTTCACGGATGACCCGCACCCGCGCAACACCTACTGGGAGATGTGGGGGATGCCGATGTTCGATCTGAAGGACCCGGCGGCGATCATGTATGAGGTCAACACCTGCCGCAAGGCCTACCCGAACCACTACATCAAGGTCAACGCCTCTGATAGTTCCAGAGGCTGGGAGACGGTCAGGCTCTCCTTCATCGTCAACCGGCCCAAGCATGAACCCGGCTTCGGCCTCGCGCGGCAGGAAGCGCAGGGCCGCACCATCCGCTATACGGTGCACAGCTATGCCACCGACAAGCCCGAAGGCGAGCGGTACTCACACGACGGGCCAAGCGTAACTGGCAAGCGCTAAGCTACTACTTCCCCTCACCCCCACCCTCTCCCGCAAAATGGGGAGAGGGGGCTTGAGGGGGCCTGTGACAGACATTCATGCCTATGGGCGCGCCGTAGACGCGCGAGGTACTGTTCCGAAAGTCCTCCTCACCTCCGTCTCCTCTCCCCACTGGTGGAGAGAAGATCCAGCCCTAGATATCCCCTCGCCCCCCCGAAGGGGGGAGAGGGCCTGGGTGAGGGGGGCAGAGACAGGTGAGTGATGGGGAAGGAGGGCACAATGCCGTGCGACCCCTTTTCAAGTAGCTTGTCGCGGACCTAGGATGAGATGTTCGTGAATGACGCAGGCTAAGGTTGACTGACGGATCATGCAGCGGTGCAGCACGGATGGGAGCGGCTTCTATGGATGACGGCCCGACGGCGGCAGGCAAGGAAACCGGCCAGGACACCGACATCGACGTGAAGCAGGCGTTGCGTGATGCGAACGTCGAAGAGGTGCTCGACGACCTGGACCGGGAGCTGGTGGGCCTGCAGTCGGTCAAGACGCGCATCCGTGAGATCGCCGCATTCCTGCTCGTGGACCGTCTCCGACGAGAGATGGGCCTGGAGGCAGAGCGGCCCGTGCTGCACATGTGCTTTACCGGCAGGCCCGGGAGCGGGAAGACGACGGTCGCCATGCGCATGGCGCAGATCCTCCATCGCCTAGGCCACATTCGCAGGGATAACCTGGTCGTCGCGACACGCGATGATCTGGTCGGCCAGTATATCGGTCACACCGCCCCGAAGACCAAAGAGGTGCTCAAGAAGGCGATGGGCGGCGTGCTGTTCATCGATGAGGCGTACTATCTCTACCGCCGGGAGAATGAACGAGACTATGGCCAGGAGACTATCGAGATCCTGCTCCAGGTGATGGAGAACCAGCGTGAAGATCTCGTGGTCATCCTGGCTGGATACAAGGACCGAATGGATGAATTCTTTCGATCGAACCCCGGCATTCGTTCACGCATCGCCCACCATCTCGACTTCCCGGACTTTACACTCGATGAGCTGATGCAGATCGCGGAGATGATGTTGGTCCAGCAGAAGTATTACCTGGACGACGCGGCGCGGGAGGCGTTCCGCGCCTATATCGAGCGGCGAATGGCGTTGCCGGACTTCGCCAACGCTCGCAGCATCAGAAACGCCATCGACCGGATCAAGCTCCGCCAGGCCAACCGGATCTACAGCGGCGGCGGCACAGTCACCAAGGAGGAGTTGGGCCGCATCGATGCGTCCGATATCCTGAAGAGTCGTGTGTTCCTGGAGACTCCCGACCGGGATACCTCAGAGGAGTCGGCCAGACGGCCTGAGTCGGGTCGGTGAGGGCGTGATGCTCACCGTCCGTGAACACATCGTCAGGGACATCCGGATCGGCGGTGAGAACTCGCTGCGCGACGGACTTCTTACTGTGGCCGCGGAACAGATCCTGGGGCTGGCCACTCATCACGTGATCCGCTCTCTGGAGCTGCACGTCGCCCGGCCGGGCGAGAACGTCCGGATCATTCGGATTCTCGATGCGATTCAGCCGCGGGCGAAGGAGGGGGATGGCGTTGTGTTTCCTGGATTCCTTGGGCCCGCCCGAGTGGCAGGGGGCGGTGAGACGCACATCCTGAGTGGCTGCGTCTTGCTCACCGTCAGTCCCCTGCCTCGCGCCCAGGAAGCCCTGATCGACATGGCCGGGCCGGGGGCCGGGATCTGCCCATTGGCAAAAGAACATCTCCTCATCCTGGAGTTCACGCCCGTCGAAGGGGCGCCCTGGGGTGAATATGAAGCCGCAATCCGTCTGGCCGCGCTCCGCATTGCGGCCCACGTTGGAGGGATCGCCCGTTCGGCGCCCCCAGACCGGTCGCTTCGCGTGCCGCCAACCTCCTCGGCGATCGGCCTGCCCCGGGTCGGGTACATCTATAACATCCAGGCGCAAGGCTCGTTCAAGGACACTTTCGTCTACGGCCGCAGCGCACGAGACATCTTGCCGACGCTCATTAGCGCCGGTGAGCTTCTCGATGGCGCGGTGGTGAGCGGCAACTATGGCCACCCCTCCCTGAAGAACTCGACGTATGCCCACCTCACGAACCCGATCATCCGGGAGCTGCTGTCGCGTGACGGCGACGATCTCGCCTTCGGTGGGATTATCCTGAAGCCCGAACCGGTCACGCTCGAAGGGAAGGAGCTGGTCGCCGAATATGCGGCGAACCTGGCCAGCCTGCTGAACTGGCAAGGGACCATTGTCACCAAGGAAGGGGGCGGC
>JBGPUH010000031.1:0-13055 GCA_041491025.1 Methylomirabilis sp. (SeqCode) | reverse complement strand
TCTCGTGGGAAGTTACACGCTCTCTGCGGCCCATCCTGAATGGCTCAGGCTCTTTACCTACGCGATTCTGCTGCCCCTCGTCGTCGTGCAAGCCGCTGGCTTGAGAAGGCCGATTCGCTCCGAGCGGGCTATCGGTGTGCCATTTGGCGCTGGCGTCGGTGCCCTCTATTCAGTCACCACCATCTCCGGGCCCCCACTGGCCCTCCTGTTCAACAACCAGGGGTTCGTCAAGGAGGAGTTCCGAGCCGCACTGGGACTCATCCGAGTGGTCGAGTCAACCCTGACGGCGGTCGCCTACTACTTCCTGGGTTTGTACAGTGCAGGAAGCACCCGCATCCTTTCGTCCATCGTACCCAGCGTTGCGATTGGACTGCCGGTCGGTGCATATATCATCAGACAATTGGACGCTGAAACCTTCAGAAGAATCTGCATGAGTTTTGATGCCTGGGTCATCGGATTCGGGCTATCGAGGGTCCTGATCGATCTGACGTTACTGGCCAGCCCGACGGCCTATAGCGTCTGGTTGGCGGTCATTCTCCTCGATCTGTATCTCTTGTACCAGTACTTTACGGATCGCTCACGCACCAAGCGAGCCTTGTTGGCGGTTGAAGTGCCTGATGGTCGTCTCAATCTTCGGTGGCAGGAAAGATCATCGACACCGAATGATTTGCGTCATTAGAAGGAGACTCACAATGGCTGACGCCAGAGATACCTATGAAACTGAGCAACGCCTCCGCATTCTGCACCCGAACGCAGGGGATATCTCTCCAAACGGGGTAGGTCCCGCGGACAGGCCCTCCTGGGCCAAAGCAGAGGAAATCGATACCTTCGATCAATTCGTCCAGCGGTTTTTGAAAGGGGAGATCCCGCTTGCTGAGTTCAGGCGGTTCCGTCTGCAGAACGGAGTCTATGGTCAGCGCCAGGAAGGCGAGCAGATGATCCGGGTCAAGATCCCATGGGGCGGACTGACCGCGGCTCAACTGGAGGTGCTCGCCGAGGTAGCGGCACAGTCGCCCAGGGGGGTGGGCCATGTGACCACCCGCCAGAACATACAGTTCCATTTCATGAAGCTCGAGCAGGTCACTGCGCTGTTGGATCGACTGGCTTCCGTCGGCGTGACGACCAGAGAGGCATGCGGCAATACGGTCCGCAATATTACGGTCGGACACTGTGCGGGTGTCTGCCCGAAGGAGGCCTTCGATGTCACCCCATATGCGGAGGCAGTCGCGCGATTCCTTCTGCGCAATTCGATGAACCAGAACCTTCCCAGGAAGTTCAAGATCGCCTTCTCAGGCTGCCCTGACGACGTCGGTCTCACCCCGATCCACGACATCGGAGCCCTCGCCAACCTTCAGGTGAGAGATGGGAAAGAGGAGCGGGGGTTCCAAGTGTTCGTCGGCGGCGGGCTGAGCTCCTCGCCACGAATCGCGCAGCTCCTGGAGGAATTTACGCCTGCCCATCAGCTCCTGCCGACAGTAGCGGCCATCGTGCGGATCTTCGACCGCCATGGCAACCGCGAGAACAAGAACCAAGCGCGACTGAAGTTCGTTCTGGACAAGCTGGGGGTCGAGCAGTTCAGGAAGCTCGTATTCCAGGAACGGGCCGCCGTGGAGGCAACAATGGCTTCACTGATCCCCGCGATCGAACTCTGGGAGGAGAAGCCGCCGCATCAAGACACGTCTGCTCCGTCGGATGCCTCTGTGAAAGGTGGCGATCCACACTACCTCCGGTGGAAGGCGACCAATGTCGTGCAGCAGAAGCAGTCTGGATACTTTTTGGTCCAGGTCCGCCTCGAGCTGGGAGATATCACCCCGAGCCAGATCAGAACGCTTGCCTTTGCGGCCCGAGAGTTCGGCGACGGTACAGTCCGGACCACGAACCAACAGAACTTCGTCCTCAGGTGGATTCGTCTCGATCGCGTCCGCGCGCTCTATCGCCTTCTGGCCTCCGTCGGACTTGCCGCGGCGTCGGCCGAGAAACTTGGGGACGTCACTGCCTGTCCTGGGGGCGACACCTGCCAGCTCGGGATCACGTCCTCTCGCGGCTTGGCCACTGCCCTGGGAGACGTCTTCAAGAACGGCCTCAACGATCTGGCGGATGAGGCCGGGATACGGATCAAGATCTCGGGCTGCCCCAACTCCTGCGGCCAGCACCATATTGCGAACATCGGTTTCTATGGGGGCGCCAAGAAGTTCAATGGCCAGCAGGCGCCCACCTACCAGATGATGCTTGGCGCGAGCCTCGAGCAGGGCCAGGTTCAGTACGCCAAACCGGTAGCAAAAGTCCCCTCCAAGAACATCCCGGGGGCGGTCGAAGCAATGCTGCGCCTCTATCAGGCGGAGCGGCAGGCAGGCGAAACATTCAATCAGTTCCTGGATCGTTATGGACTGGACCGGCTGAAAGTGGTTCTGAAGCCTTTCACCGAACTGCCACCAGCGTCGGAGGCCCCGGATAAGTATATCGACTTCAACTCGGAAGAGGAGTTTTCCGTCCAGACCGGCCCTGGCGAGTGTGCGGCATAGTCATCAAGACAGGACACTGACCACATCAATTGGCCCTATCAACCGGGGAGGAGGAGGGGTGAGGAAACAGAGTGGCAAGCTGGTGGCATGGATCATCGGAACCGCATTGGCAGTTGGGCTGAGCTGGATCGGTTATGGGTGGGCCTTCGAGGTGTGGGTCACGAATCAGGATGACCATACGGTGACGGTGATCGACACCGAAACCGACACGGTGCTCGACACGATCACACCCGGCGGCAAGAAACCCCATAACGTCGCCTTTTCCCCGGACGGCGCCTACGCGTTTGTCGCCAATGTCGGGACCAATGATGTGAACATAATCGAGACGAAGACGAGAAAGGTCGTCGATACGTTCCCTGCTGGCACCAAGGCTCATGGGCCCGCGGTCACTCCTGATGGGACACAACTCTGGGTGGCCAACCCAGGTTCCAACGACGTGACGGTCATCGATCTTCAACTCCGCAAAAAGATCGCTACGATCTCAGTCGGCAAGGCTCCGGCCCTCGTGACCTTTGAGCCGACGGGCACTCGGGCCTATGTCAGCAATGGTGGCTCCGGCGACGTCTCCGTGATCGACGTGAAGAGCAGGAAGGTCATCAAGACCATCGAGGCGGGCAAGGGCGCGATGGGAACGGATATCACGTGGGACGGGAAGCTCCTTCTGGTCACGGCGGGTGATGTGGATCGAATCGATGTGATCGACGCCGACCGAAACCAGGTGAAGACAAGAATCCCGCGACAAGGGGAACCGCACGGCCTTGTGATTTCACCCGATGGCAAAAGGGCCTACGTCGCGAATCGTAAGGCAAATACGGTGTCAGTGATCGATCTTCGGGAGTTGAAAATTGTGAATGAAATCCCGGCAGGCAAGCGAATCGACATCATCACGATCACGCCGGATGGACGTCGCCTCTATGTGACGAGCCGTGACACGAACAGCGTGATCGCCATCGATACGTTGACGGAGAAGGTCGTCGCCAGCATTCCTGCCGGGAAAGACCCGCATGGCATCGCCACACTCCCAGCAGGCCATCATTAATGTCAATCGCTCTCGATCATGTGTCGGGGTGACGAGGTGGCCGAAGCGCTCACCCTATCCCTCACCCGAGGAAACCCTTTATCGCGATGGTCACTTCCACTGAGGAGGACTAATGGACAGACATTCGGGAATTCAGGCCGCGGACAGACGAGCCCAGGCACTCTCCGTCGAGAGCGTGGCTGACCTCAATGAACGATTCCGGACCGCCAAACCAGAGGAGCTCCTTCAATGGGCGATTGACACCTTCTCCCCGAGGCTGGCCCTGGCCAGCAGTTTCGGGGCGGAGGATATGGTGCTGATCGATATGCTGTCGAAGCTCGATCCAGCCACAAAGATCGTGACTCTGGACACCGGTCGCCTGCCCGATGAGACGTACGATGTGATGGAGCGCGTCCGGGAGCGCTACAAGGTCTCGATCGAAAGTTACTTCCCGGAACGAGAAACAGTGGAGAAGCTGGAGCGGGAGCGGGGATTCTATTCCTTCCGACAGAGCGTCGAGGAGCGGAAGTATTGTTGTCGCATCCGAAAGGTAGAGCCGCTCGGCCGCGCGCTCGCCGGCCTCGATGCCTGGATGACCGGCCTTCGACGGGAACAGGCCGCCACGCGTACCGGCGTCGAGCTCGTGGAGATCGACCAAGGCAATAGGTCTATCCTCAAGCTCAACCCGCTGGCCGGATGGACC
Organism: Methylomirabilis sp. (SeqCode); assembly: GCA_041491025.1. Lineage (GTDB taxonomy): Bacteria > Methylomirabilota > Methylomirabilia > Methylomirabilales > Methylomirabilaceae > Methylomirabilis. The sequence continues at coordinate 8,812 of JBGPUH010000031.1, read as the reverse complement.
GAGCCACAGGTCTGGGACTATATCCGGGCGCACGACGTCCCGTACAACGCCCTCCACGACAGGGGTTACCCCAGCATCGGGTGCGCGCCCTGCACGAGGGCCGTCCAGCCGGGCGAAGATATTCGGGCAGGACGATGGTGGTGGGAGAACCCCACGACGAAGGAGTGTGGCCTGCATCCCAGTTCCCCAGACGGCACTCCTGGCCGAAAGAGCTGAGGTGGGGAGCGAGATGGTGCGAGGAGAGCAGACGATTCACGAATCGATTGAAGCGGCCGAGGACCGTGCGCTGGGTCCGATCCTTCCCCACGGGGGTCGGCTGATCGACCGGGTTCTGACGGGAGATGCCAAGGCCGAAGCCGAGGGGCGGGCGCGAGATCTCCCGCACATCTCGTTAAACGCCAGGGCAGCCTCCGACCTCGAATGTCTGGCAACGGGTGTCTTCAGTCCACTCGGGGGGTTCATGGGCAGAGGCGACTACGAACGCGTGGTCCACGAGATGTGCCTGAAGAACGGCCTGCTCTGGACGTTGCCGATCACCTTAGCTGTTGACGAAGACCAGGCGGTACGACTCACCGAGGGGCGTGAAGCCGCCCTCCTAAGCTCAGATGGTGACCTGCTCGGCCTTCTGACCGTCGAGGAGATCTTCTCATACGAGAAACGGGAGGAGGCCCGCCTGGTGTATGCCACCGAAGAGACTCGCCACCCAGGCGTCCAGTACCTCTATCAGCGGGGAGGGCTGCTGGTGGGCGGCCCGGTGAGCCTGATTCGCCGTCCGTCCTTGCCGGGTTTCGAGGACTATTACTACACCCCGGCCGAGACCCGGCAGCGTTTCAAAGAACGAGGGTGGCGGACCGTCGTCGGATTCCAGACCCGCAACCCCATCCATCGCTCCCACGAGTATATCCAGAAGTGTGCCTTGGAGTTAATGGACGGCCTCTTGATCCACCCGCTGGTGGGGCGGACGAAGCTCGATGATGTGCCATCGGAAGTCCGCCTTCGGTGCTATCGTGTGTTGGAGGAGCGCTACTTCCCGAAAGAGCGTGTGATGCTGAGCGTCTTCCCCGGCGCCATGCGGTATGCCGGGCCACGCGAGGCGGTCTTTCATGCCCTGGTCCGAAAGAACTATGGGTGCACCCACTTCATTGTCGGGAGGGACCCCGCGGGGGTGGGAGGGTACTACCAGCCCTACGCGGCCCGCGATCTCTTCCTTCGGCTGTCTCGCGACGAGTTGGATATCACGCCGCTCTTCTTCGACGAGGCGTTCTTCTGCAGGCGCTGTGATGGGATGGCCTCTGCCAAGACCTGCCCGCACGAGGCATCCGAGCGGGTGGCGTTGAGTGGAACGCGGGTCCGGGAGCTCTTGCGGAGCGGCGAGGCGCTGCCGGAGGAGTTCACAAGGCCAGAGGTTTCAGAGATCCTGGCGGAGTGGATGCAGGGCGAATGATCGCGGCGGGTTTTCTGCTTTGTCATTGCGAGCGACCAAATTTGCCGAAGCCATGAGCGAAGCGCAGGGGTGGCAATCCGACACGAAGTGTCATTGCGAGGAGCGAAGCGACCCCTTCGCCCGTCATTGCGAGGAGCGGCGCGATGCGGCAATCTGCTAAAGGTTCAAGGTTCCAAGTGCCAAGTTCCCAATAAGGTTCTAAGTGCCGCGTCCCAAGCTCTAAGTGGCGTGGAACCTGGAACTGCGAAGCTCGGTCCCTCGCAATACCTCATGAGCCGCTGGCTCGCCAATGGGCATGAGAGTCCAGCATCCTCCACTCAGGACCCCTCTCCCCATCTGTGGGAGAGGGTGTGGGTGAGGGGGGACTTTCGGAGCAATGACGGACTAAGGAGAGATCAGCGCTTCGGCGGCTTCGGGGGACGGACGCTAGGGTAGTTGGCCCTGAACCAGTCGCCGAATCCACCTGGAACGTTGGCGGCTCGCGTGAAGCCGCGGTGAAGAAGGATGCTGGCGGCTGTGCTGCTACGAATCCCCTCTTCGCAGATCAGGATGAGTTCCTTACCCCGGTCCAGCTCCTCGGCCCGCTGCCAGATCTCTCCCAGAGGAATGAGGAGAGAGCCTTCGATGTATCCCAGGTCCCACTCGAACGATTCCCGAACGTCGATCAGGACTAGGTCGTCGTGCGGACCGTTGAGGCGTTGCCGGAGGTCGGCGACACTCAATTGTGGCAGACTGACGAGATTGAACCCCGCCCGCCGCCACGCGTCGATCCCCCCCGCGACGATCCCCTGAAGGGGATTCCGTTCCACCCCTCGGAGCGCCTCGGCGGCGGCTTCGGCAACAGCGTCCTCTCCCGAGAGGAGCACAATCGGAGGGCCCGGAGGGATCGCCGTCGCCACTCGCTCGGGCAGACTCTTGCGGCTGAACATGACGTTGATGCTGCCGGGGATGTAGCCTGTAGCAAACTCGGCGTGCGGGCGCAGATCGATCAGCAGGACGCCCGCATCTCGTGCGCTCTTCGCCTGGTGAGGGGTCAGCCTCGGCGTTCCTGGTGCCATCGAGTTCTACTCCAGAGGCAAGATTGTCACGCGTCCCATCCGACGCGATCCATGAGTCACCTCGCTCCGCACAGTATACCCCGTGCTCCGCAGCAGAGCAAGCGCATGCACTACGGGTGAGGTCTTGACAATAGGGAGAGAAGTGTGGGATATGGTGAGTGATTTTGGTTCTGAAGAGTGGCGGTCTAGCTCCCTTGCTACACCACCAGGCAGTTGGCAGTATACTTAATAGTTGGGCTGACGGTCCTGGGGGGCGGTGCGATAGAGTTTCACCACACACGTGACCGAACTTCCGTTTCCGCTGATTGCGGACATTGCTGATGCTCGTTGCATCCCGTTCATTGGCGCGGGCTTTTCTCGAAACGCTCGCGTTCCTGGCGGAATCATGCCAGATTGGGCTGGTCTGACGGCTACGTTGGCAAGCGAAGGCGGCCTGGATGCATCATCGGCGGGTCCTTTCGTCGCTCAGGAGTACGAGCGCCGTTTCGGTCGGGTTCAGTTGATCGAGGCGATCCGTCGATCGCTACATCCAGACGACGCTCAGCCTGGTCGATCGCACATAGCCTTCGTCCAACTCCCCTTCGACACTGTTTACACTACGAACTTCGATCTGTTGCTCGAGCAAGCATATTCTTCCGCCGGGCGGCCATTCCGCTCGCTTGTCGGCGAGTTACAGTTGCCTTTTCATGCCGGACAGACCGCCACCAGCATCGTAAAGATGCATGGAGATCTTCGACACGAGGAACACATCGTGATCTCGCAACGAGACTACGATGACTTCTTGACGAAGTATCCTGTCGTCGCCACGCATCTTTCAGCGATGCTCATCACGAGAACCCCTCTCTTCGTCGGGTACAACCTCACGGATCCAGATTTCCTGAGTATTCGCGCAGTCATTCGCGCGCGGTTAGGGGCTTTCGAACGAATGTCGTACGTCGTGCAGTTCAACGCCTCTTCAACAGAGATCGGGGCCGCGCTTGAGCAGCGCGTTCATATCATCAACGTCACAACATCCGGTCGAACGAAGGATGAGGTTCTCGAAGAGATGTTCCTGGCGGCTTCGAGAAAGCTAGATCAGCGCGCCAGCTCTCGGCTGCGGACGGCAAGACCGGATGTGTTTGAAACCGCTGACGTCGCCCTGCGGGAGGTGCCAGCGGAGCCCCAAGCGGAAGCAGCTTTGACCGAGTCTACGTCAACGCTCTGCTTCGTGATGATCCCGTTCTCCGAACGATACGATCGCGTGTACCGCGAACTGATCGTCCCCGCTGTCACCGAAGCGGGTCTGACCGCAGTGCGGGCCGACGAAATCTCGGCGACGGGGTTCATCATGGAGCAAATTCGTGCTGCCATCCAACAGTCACGTTTGTGCATCGCTGACGTTTCGGACCGCAACCCCAATGTTCTGTACGAATTAGGCTTTGCTCAAGCGGCCAACAAGTCGATCGTGTTGATCGCGAGTGACGTCACCGGCTTACCGTTCGACATCGCGGCGATGCGGGTGATTCGGTACGGGGCTGACGTAGCCACGGCCAGGAACGCGCTACGGGCGGCCATCGCTGCTGAGCTGACCAGCAACCGGTTCGCGGAGGTCGAACAGCTCATTGCTGCTGGATCTTACCGTGCGGCGATTGCCATGGCTGGCATAGTACTAGAGCATTCACTGCGAGAGCTTGCCAGTAAGCGTGATGTGCCGATTCGTCAGCGAGCCACGATCAACCAACTTGCCACCGCCTTGGCACGTGATGGAGTGGTCGATGTCAGCTTGCGTGCTACGATTGAAGATGTCGCAGGACTGCGCAACGCTGCTGTTCACAGTCTTGAGTTTAAACCCACTCTTGAGCAAGCCCGATCGATGCTCAATCTGGTGAGACGAATTTCTGACCTCGCGTGATCGACGCAGCCCAACCACGCGCTGGAGCCGACGGGGCATCTGGGATGGAGTGGCCCCGCGGCTCAGCGCGAGTCGTTAGATAGCCAAGTCCTGAAGGTCCCCCAATGGGTGATCAGACACTATTGAGTGCGTTCGTCGCCAGCCTCAACGCGAACCTGTTCCTCAGGGAGTTCTCGTTCGCTCGGACGTGCTTCACGCCGCCCGGGGGGACTGAAGTCGAGCTTGCTGACCACGTGGTCCGTGTCGGTGACCTCCTTCTTTTCTACTAGCTAAAGGAGCGTGATGCCGCAGCCACTGGGAGCGTCGATACGTGGATCAAGAACAAGGTCGTGAAGAAGGCCACTCGGCAGATTCGGTCGACGATCAGCCTACTCGGCTCCGGCGATCCGGTGCGCGTAGCGAACGAACGTGGTCACGTGTTCGACCTGAGTGCCCGACCCGGTGACACACGCCACTCCATCGTGGTGTTCAAGTCTGGCCTCACCCGAACTCCGCTCCCATATCCCCGCTTCCATCGGAGCGGTTCCGTAGGCTTTATTCACATTTTCGACGTTCTCGACTACTTGGGGATCTGCCAGTATCTCATCACGCCGGCGGAGATAGTGGAGTACCTCTGCTGGCGGGAGCACGCCTTTCAGTCATCAGACGCGGCGTCGGTATCCGAGGCAGCCCTTCTCGGGCAGTACATGCTCGATGATACTTCGAGGCCGGCCGAGCCCTTCGCCGACGCTCTAGTCGCTCTGCGCAGTGACGTGTCTGGGTTCGACATGTCGTTCATTCTGGCGAACCTTGCGGATCACATCGATTCGGCCTCCAGAACTGACCTCGGGACAGAGTACTATCCGCTGCTGCAGCTACTGGCTCGGATGACCCGTTCAGAGCTGAAGCTGCTCAAGGAGCGGCTCAAGTCCGCTCTGACCGCAGTCGCGGAGGATCGGGTGGAACTGCCTGCGCGCTTCGTGTCGCCGAGGCTTAACTGCGGCGTTGTCGTTGTCCCGGTGGCGACCCCCCATTTCTCGAACCGTCAGGTCGCGTTGCGCAACTTCAGCATCCTCGCGAAGTATGAGCGGCGGACGGTCATGCAGATCGGCATCGCTGTTGCGAAACAGCGGGCCGATTTCATCATCGACTGGTACTACCTGGAGTACCCTTGGTCTTATGACGAGGAAATAGAGGAGGCGCTGCGCGACAAGTACCCCTTCAGACAAATGTCTTCGGGTACGGTGCCTCGATACGATTTCGACGCGAACCAGTTGAGGGAGAGCGGCTTGGTGGGTGGGAAGGCATAGGAAGTCGGTATGGTGTGAGCAGTCGGGGACATAGGTAACAAAAAAGTCCGGGGACATGGGTTACAGATGGCGTTTCAGTCTACCAAATGCATCCTCGATGCGCATATGTTTTTCGAGTAGGCGTCCGAGTTTGAGCGGCCAGAAATAGACGTTCCAGATGCCCTCATCGATTTCTTCGAGGCCGACATACTCCCCCACACAGGTAATGGAGACGTTGACCCAGTGGGCGTTCCACCGAATCCCCCCGTTCGCGCTGACGTACCGGGTCTCGAACCGGTCGGGGTATTCCAGGGGGGGGCAGCCGGTCTGGCATGGCCCGCGGGGACGGGGCATAGACCGACGCGGGGGGTTGCAGACTCGGCGTTCGATGGGATACCGGCGCTCCCGTGCAGCGTGTCGTGAGTGTGGTGCAAGCACAATGACCGATATGAGGAACCCTATAGCGTTGCGCGCGATGATGCTTGGCGTCTGCTGGGCGCTGATTGCCGGAGTATTCAGTGATCCGACGGCTGCGCCCGTCTTGGCCCAAGGACGCAGGGAAGAGGCGCTCTTCCGGGGAGACGAGACTCCGTTGATGAAGGCAGCAGCGAATGGCCAGGTCGAAAATATACGTCGGCTACTCGCTAGCGGCGCTCCGGTCGACGCCAGAAATGGAGCCGGCATGACCGCGCTAATGCTCGCGGCGTGGGCCGGAAAGCAAGAGGCTGTTGCAGTGTTGCTGGAGACGGGTGCCGATCCGAACGCTACCTCCGGCAGAGGAGAGACGGCCCTCGTCCAGGCGATCTGGTCCGGTGACCTGCCCACAATGCGCACACTGATTGCCAAGGGAGCGAACGTGAATCTGGCAGACCGTGATGGCGGCACGGCGCTGCAGCTGGCCGCCGGGCGAGGCAACGAGGCCGCCGCGCGCATGCTGCTCGACGCTGGCGCGGACATAAGCATCCGGCGTGGCCCTATCGACTATGCAGCGTTACATTACGCCGCCTGGACTGGTAATGGCGCGACGATCCGGACGCTGCTTTCGGCGGGGGCGAGGGTGAACGATCCCGCGAGCGGAGGTTGGACGCCACTCATGATCGCAATACTTTACGGTCGCACAGATGTCGTCGAAGCGCTGATCGCTGGTGGCGCCGACGTGAACGCGCGCACGCCGACGGGATGGACCGCTCTCAAGGAGGCTCAGAAGCGTGGTCATCGTGAGATTGCAAAGCGGCTGGTTCGTGCTGGAGCGATCGATTATCCGGACGGTTCAAGGTAGCAGAGAAATCGGACCGCCGAACAACAGGATCGAGCGGACCGAGTACCTCCCCCAATAAAGTGGACACCCACACCTCACGATGGAGGGGGTGTCCGATGCGAGGTGTCAAGCGCTGTCAGGCGTCCACAGGACGGATGAAGAAGCATCGCTACGGTAACGAGTTCAAGGTGACGGCGGTGAAGATGGCCACCGCCCGGGACATCGAGACGAAGGCCGTCGCCGAGGCCTTGAGGATCCACCCCTTCATGCTCTCGCGCTGCTCGCCCTAGCCGCTGAGCTCGCTCGTTAGCCCCCGAAGTGCTTTTTCCTTGACGAATATACGTTTCGTGTATACAATAGCTCAGTGATCACTTGGGATACGCGGAAACGGCGTATGAACCTCAAGAAACACGGCTTCGACTTTGTTGATGTCGAAGAGGTGTTCCAGGGCGTCACGTACACGTATGAAGATGACCGTTTCAGCTATGCCGAACAACGATTCGTGACGCTGGGATTTCTGAGAGGCAAGGTCGTCTCCATTGTCCACACCGAGGAGGGCGACCACATTCACCTGATCTCAATGCGAAAGGCGACCAAACGTGAGCGCGAAATCTACTTCCAAAGCATCGCAAACTGACTGGGCCCGGGTGGGCCCCCTGAAAGACCGGGATATTAAGGTCAGTCGCAACCACCCGGAGGCCGATCCGCTCCATATCGCGCGAGGGATTGTCCGAAAGGGACTGAAGCCGTTTTCCCCCAAGCGAGCGATTTCGCTCCGCGTGGACCCCGATGTGCTCGAGTGGTTCCGGGCGCAGGGGGCGGGTTGGCAGACCAGGATGAACGCGGTCCTCAAAGCATACAAGGAGGCCGCGTCTCGGTCTCGGGGTCTAACCAGGCGATGGAGCGGCCGCCCTGAAGCGCGCCGCTCATCGCCAGCTCGTTAGCCGCGGGAATCATTGACCACCAGGGTGTCCAGATGGACCTAGACGTGTTAGACTGCTGTTTGTGGCCTACAGGATTCGGCTTGCGGAATCGGCGGAGGAACACTTTGCGCAGCTTACCGCTCGGCAACGAGCGATCGTGCTTAATGCTGTAAAAGTGCAGCTGCAGTATGAGCCCTTACGAGAAACACGAAGCAGAAAACAGCTGCGTCCCAATCCTTTGGCTCCCCGGGAATTACGAGTGGGAGCTCTACGGGTGTTCTATGAAGTGGATGCGCGGGAACTAGATCTTGTGAACGTCCTCGCCATCGGGATCAAAAGAGGGAACCGACTTATCGTTGCAGGCAAGGAGATACGCATATGAAAGCCATGAAGCTACCGAAAGAGCTACAGTCGTTCCTGAAAGCTGCCGAAACTTCAAGGGAAGAGACGCTCGTCTTTACTGAGAAGAAGCGGCCAGTCGCCGCCCTGGTCTCTCTTAGAAGGGTAGACCGGGAGTCGCTGGCGTTGAGTACCAATCCGGAGTTCTTGAAAATTATCGAAACAGCGCGGAAGGAAATTCGGGCAGGAAAAACGACTTCACTGGAAGCATTAGAAAGAAAGTTTGGGGTGGCAGCGCCTACCAAGAGGATGGAGCGAACGCGGAAAACACGTCCCTCATCCTGAACCTTAGCGGTCAGGGAAACAATGACGGCGGCGATAGAGTCCTCATCTGTCCGATGGATAAGGCCGCAAGGATTTCAATTTAGGACGATACCCACCCACTGGAACCCACTCTTCGCGCCGCATTTGCCCTTTACTCTCATTGTCAGACGCCGTATACTCCACCAAGATTTGATGGGAGGTCTCCATGAGCGGCCAGCCGTTCTTGATTGATCGCGAGGGCCAGACGGCGATCCTGACGATCAACCGCGAGGCACAGCGGAACTCCATGAGCTTCGAGATGTGGGAG
>JBGPUH010000030.1:0-13371 GCA_041491025.1 Methylomirabilis sp. (SeqCode) | reverse complement strand
GCGCTGGCCATCGATGATGAGCGCGCCACTTTCCATCCCGTCCTGTGGGACGAGAGCCAGGAGACGTCGAACCGGATCCAGCAGGTGTGGTTTGCGGGTGTCCACGCGAACGTGGGCGGGGGCTACCCGAAGCAGGGGATGTCGCTGGTCTCTTTAATCTGGATGATGGAAGAGGCCCGGTGCGCCGGCCTCCGGTTCTGCGCCCTCGACTGGCAGCTCTACCATGAGCGGCAAAACGTGGACGACTTCCTCTACAACTCGCGGGCCGGCCTCGCCTTCTACTATCGGTACAAGCCGCGCGACATCTCGCGGATGTGCGCGGACAAGCAGATGGAGCCCAAGGTCCACGCGAGCGCAGTGGAGCGCATCGCCCAGGGGCCTGAGGGCTACGCAGCCGGCAACATCCCGCACACCGCGCGCATGGTCGGAGCGGGCGACCCCACGCTGCCCCTCGGCCAAGTGATGCTCAAGATGCAAGCGACGCTCGGGCAGGACTCGTCGCTGCTCGACCGCGTACGAGGACTGGTCCGCGTCCGGCAGTGGTCGCAGTATGTGGTCATGGTCGTCTCGGCGATGGTCGCGTGCCTCGCGGTCAGGGACGGCGTCAAGGGGACGACGCTCGAGTCGTGGCTGGACCTGCTGTCGCTCCACGGCCTGGTGTCTCTCGTCGGCGGCTTTCTGGTGTCGGCTGTGGGCGGCGGGCGGTGGCGGGATCTCGGCCTTGTGGTGGCGATGCTGGTTTCCTACGTGATCGGCTGGCTGGCCACGAAGCGCATGAAGCGGGTGTTCTCGGAGTTCTGGTGTGTGGCCCGGCGTTAGTTCGCCCTGACGCCGCTATCCTCTGTATAAGGCCCAGGCCCAATTGACAGTGGCGATTGACAGGGTTTGACGTCCCCCCCTCGTTCTGGTCCGGGAGTCCTGTGAACTGACGATAATTGCGAAAGAACTTTGGTGTTTAAGGGTAGAGCCGCGTTCCGACGACAGACTGCAGGAACCGGAGCAGCAGACGTAATAGTTGGGCACCATTGATTTAAAACCGATATGTTTGAGAGAAAACATGAAAAGGTGGTTCCGGTATCCGTCTTTGTCATACGTCTATCAACCTTTATTGGAATAGCGGGCGTCTTGGTCTTGATGGCTTTATCCGTTGGGGTTGCTGGGTATCACTGGATAGCGAAATTAGGGTGGGTTGACGCTCTCTTAGATGCCTCGATGATTCTTGGAGGAATGGGGCCAGTAAATCCCCTACCGACCAATGCGGCAAAACTGTTTGCGTCCGGATACGCCCTCTTCAGCGGACTGGTGTTTATTGCCGTCATGGGAATAGTTCTCTCACCGATTGCTCACCGGATGCTTCATACATTCCATATTGAGGAGAAAGATTCGCAGAAATGATGCCGAACAAGCGATTGGATCGGAACGCAGTTCTGACGCATAGCGTTCACAGTGTTTCTCTCTTCAGGCGGCTTCCCCGCGTGACGCGAGCAGCTCATGCGCGACATCCTCGAGGACCGATGGCACGCGACTCGAGCTCGCCAGCTGAGAATGATCTAGCCGGTCGGCCAGGGCGATCCCGCGATCGGTGCTCTCATTACTTGAAGCCAGGGGTCTGCCTGGAGGAGGGAGAGGGAGGATGTTAGAGAAACCAGCGTTGTGTTCGCCCTGCAAGAGTGGGGACCATGGTCGGTGTGTGGGGAAGAAGAGGGGCGGTGTGTGCCTCTGTAAAAGTGAGGAGTGTGGGAGAACCAGGGGGCCGAAAGCGCCGCCCCCTCGGGGGAAGGGGCCTCCTCGGCCAGTGGGGGGTGGTAGGTGGTAGCGGTCCTCTACGAGCTGAGGGCGAAGGGGAAGCTATCCTTCACGGGGGAGGGCGAAGCCGGCGGCCGCTCGCGCACGCCGAGCGGAAGCGAGGGCGCCGGCGGCCGCATGCCTATAACTGAGAGGAAGGAGGAGCGTCCCTAGGCGTCACCCGAGAGAATCGCCGCAGTCGTGGGAAGTGGGAGGGCCAGGATATGCGGACCAACATGCTCAATGGTTAGCCAGATTTTGAAAAATTTAGCCTGGAAATGGATTTGAAGCCTCTTCTCGAGCTGTCCGCGTTGATTCTGAGTCTGGTTAACGGTCTGATGTTACTCAGAAATTACCTTCGTGACAGACCCAGGCTGTCCGTTACTCCAGTCCACCCCGAGTTTTACCAATGGTTATTCAATCTGACAGATGATCGAAGCGGGGGGAATAAGAGGTTTGGGTTCTTAGCGTATGTGTGTATCGTTAATCGTGGCATCAGGGACGTTTCTTTAGAGTCATGGAACCTCCGCGTGAGAACTACTGACAAACGATCCGTTGAGCTCAAGCCCATCAGCATTCCTGAGCCACACGTCGAGTTAGGTACATCAGGTAACGTTAAGGTTTATCCCGTTCTGGGACAGATCGGTGCGATGCACGAGGGCAAGACGATGATCAGATCCGGAGACAGTATCTCCGGTTTCGCCTTCTACATTGCCGAAAACGTGTTGATTGGCAGCGGTAAAGCTATAGCAGAGATCTTGGTCTCTAGTGTTTTTGGCAATCGCGCCAAGGCTCAGATTCATTTCAGAGAAATTTCACGTGAGGACGCAAGAAGGATGATTGAGAACATTGACCTGATTGTCCCTTAACGGGCTAATCCGGCGTTGGTGCGCCTTGAAGATGCTGTCAACTCAACCAGTGCAAGTCCGGTCGTGGCCATCGCCAGAGAGCCACGTAGCAGGCTCCCACTGCTCCCGGGCAACTGGGGGTGGTGAAGCGGAGGACTCCCTCCGAGGAGGAGGTGCAACTCGGCAGTCCGTACCATCAAGGGAATCCTGCAGCGTCGACATGTTAGCCCCGAAAGGGGACCAAGGGAGAGCCGAGCTTCTCAGCGACAGTGAAGACCAGGGAAGAGGCGAAGACTCTGGAGACGCAGCCTCGAAGAAGTCTCCGGCGTAGGGGGAGCGGAATGTCGGGAAAGCTGGCAGCGCAACAAGGGAGGTCTCACGCGGTCGAAGGCCCACATCCTTCGTCACTCTCGGTATAAGCAGGTGGATGCGAAGTCCGGGGGGATACCGCGTGAGAAGTCGGAGGGGGTCATAGGTACCGTTGATCATCGGGACACCAGATCCCGGTAGGAGGGAAGGACCCCTGCTTCAACCAAGCCAAGGCTGGGAGGGCAGTGACGGTGCATGCCCCCAAAGGGCCAATTTCACCAGCTCCACAAATCACGACACCTCCCGCGAAGGCTATGCCTGGGGCCAAGGGATCTACGACCGTGTATTCACGCCCGAAATCTGTGGCGGGCGGTTTCGCGAGTGTGCGGTCCGGGATCGCGCATGCTCCGGGAAGAAGGTTGTCGGAAAGCCGTGTGAGGGAGAACCTCATGCACGGTTTGATGCGGCAGGGGGTGGAAACCAGGGCGGGAAACAATCCGCCCCAGGCGCCACTCCCTGACCCTGCTAACCTCGCGTTTTTCCAGCCGTTGGTTTGCCCGATTTCCATGTGACGTAAACGGGTGATTTTGATGTACGTGGGTAGTTCTATAGCTTCGGGCACTTGCGAGATTGCCGCGCAGAAGAGGGGGGGTCGCTAGGGACCCTCGTCACGAGCCGGCACCTCCGCGTCGGCGCCGACCACCGTAGTCCACTCCCGAACATGCCAACTCGTCACGACACCGTGTGCCACGTACGGGTCGGCCGCCGCGAACGCCTCGGCCACCGCAGGCGACGGACCACGGAAGAGCAGCACCGCTCCGTCAACTGGGTTGGCGAGCGCACCGCGAGCCCCGGTTCGCTACAGCGCGCAGTTGAGCGATCGAGACCGCTTTTCGCCTACTGGACTTTCTCGCATACGACATTCTCAAGCACGGCCGTTAACGTACGCGAAGTCGCTCCTGATTCGGAGACGTGCATCTCAGTCTTCATCCCGATGGCGGAGCCGACTTCTCGTATCCGTAGGGTATGCCTTTGGTACTGAAAGGGCTTCCCCTGATTTAGGGCCGCCGTGTTCGCCAAGCGCGCGAATCGGATAGCTACACCCTGCTCTTGGACCGGACCGGTCACTTCTCCTACAACATTTCCGCCTTGATAGATCTTGTTAGGGTCACGCGTAGCCACCCACTCTGGCGCTTTGAACGGCTTCTGGATAAGCCTTTGGACAGTCGCGACCGGATCGAGCTGGCTCATCCACACCCAGCGCACGGCAGCCAGCCACAGCGCAGTGAATACGATGATCAGGCCGAACTTGAAGAGGTTCTCCAGTGTCATCACCTGTGGCCGGTCTCGTAGCCTAACGTCGAGCATCGGCCGCGCTTGGAGGGCGTCCCCGGACTCCCTTCGTTCCGCCGCACCTCCTGCCAGGCCCGACACAGCATCCTTGACTCAGTTGGACTGATTTGGGGGCCCGCCGCCACCCCGCTGGCGCCACGGCATCGGGGGAGACTCCAGCACATGCTAGGACTCCTCCTGGTGCCGGTCTCGCTTGACCTGCCTCAATTCTCGGCGCGCCGTCTGTGTGAGCCGTTCACGCGCCCATGCCGAGAGCGTCAGACCACACGCAGTCGCCGCATCTGCGAACAGAGCGTATAGCTCAGGTGCCACTCTTACCTGAAGTGGCTTGGAGTGCTTTCGCTTGGGTTTGCGCTTCCGCATGACACACAGGATGTACTGCCAATCGCAATCATTGTCAAGCAGACAAATTCTTCACGGCCCCATTTTCTCCTTGACATGTATTGCCATTGGCAGTACCTTTCTGGTAGGCCATGCACTACCCCTGACCCGCTGGGCTGGCTTCGGCCAGCTCCACACACCCACACAGCGACGGCCACTCAGATGTGCGTCTGAGCCCGGCTGAGATTAGGCCTTTTGCAGACGAAAGGACAGCCCAAAGTGAACAGCCTGAAGAAGGAGGACCAGCATCCTCCTCTCCCCACCCGACTATTCCCTGCGGGGAGCCGACCCGGGCGATATTCCACGCCGCGCGCCTCCAGCCATCCGTACGTCTCGAGGAATAAGAGGCTGAGCCCTCGAGCGAGCGGTGGGAGGGCGCCCCTCTGGCCGGCCCAGCTCGCCCACGCTCCGGAATGGGATTCTCGTCTGCCCCTGGTGAACGATGAAGCTCCAGCGACCCCACGTGCACCCTCCCCGGCCCGACGGTCACCGCGAGAGATCGCTCACGGCTTCAGGCCCGTGGGGCCACCGTCCCTGCTGCGGCCGGCCCTGACCGGCGGCAGCTGCCCTCCCCCCTCTCACGAAAGGAGTAATGTCATGCCCAGACCCTCGTGCACGATGCACCTCCCCGCTCCTGGGGATGTCCGGACCTGCACCCGGTGGGCCTGCCTCCAGCGGATCCCGGGAAGCGGGCCAGACGCCGCCGCCCTCAGCTACCACGTCGAACGGCTGGTCCATGTGGTGGGCGCCATGGTCATCGTCGCGGCGGAGGTGGAGGGGGCCCTCCAGGCCACCGACCACTACGTCGACGCCTTCCTCCAGCAGTACTGGACCGGGATCCCCGCCTTGCCGGGTCACGAGTACCCGAAGCCCCTCCTGGCCGCCGCGGCGGAGCGGGGCGTGGTGTGTGTCGAGACACTCGTCGACCGGGTGTTCCCGCGGCTGCTGTCCACGGAGCGGCTGCTCGCCCACACCCAACCCTTCGGGTGGACGATTCCGGACGGGACGGACGGGGAGCTGGTCATTCCGGGGATCATTGCCCGGCTCGGGGAGGACCGCCTGACCGGGGTCCTCCGGATCTACGATTGGCGGATCGAGGAGGACGCCCTCGTCCACGGAACCTCGGTCCTCCGCTACCAGCAGATCGGGGTGGCCCTGGGCTGGCTCCAGGCGCAGTACCTCGGGCGGGAGACCGCCCACGTGGAGGTCTTCCTGCGCACAGATGTCGCCTGGGAGTCGACGCGGACTCCCGAGGACCTCCGCCTCCTCGAGGACCTGCTCCGGCACCAAGCGGCACAGCGGGCGGCCGAGGCACGGAACCCGGGGCAATTCGGGCACCCGCCACTGCATCTGGGGAGGAACTAACCAGGGGTACTGTCCTATTTTGAAACTGGACATTCAAGCCTGATCCCCGGTTCATTTATAGATCACGTGCAAGGCACCAGAACCTTACGATGGGGATCAATATTCGGCGGTTTAGGGGGCTGACCGATGCGTTCTCGAAGTCGCCTCGCAAGCTGAAGGATGCTCTGGCCCTTCACTTTGTCCACTATAATTTTGTGAGGATTCATGGTAGTCTGCGCGTAACGCCGGCCATGGCGGCGGGGATTAGCGATCACATTTAGACCTTGGAACAGTTATTGGAGGTTGGAAATGGGATACTGGCCACATAGCTGTGTTGGATGCGGGAACCTCCATGATGCGGCTCTCTGGTATTGCCGAGATGTAGAGAACGGGCAGCGCGAATACCTCTGTGGCGTGAAATACAATGAAGAGAAGGACAAGTCCAAATGGGAACTACTGGAGCCGGGACATTAGGAGACTACCCAGCGGCGGAGTGCCAATTTGGCCCTATATACCTTGGTGAGGAGGTGAGAAGGTGGATTATGCTAAGTGTTGGAAAGCTAAAAAAGGGGACTATCCGGATTGATCTGTTGAAAACGCGTGGTGTACACTCGGTGCTCATTTCGGATTGATCTGTGGAATCCGCCGAAAGAATGCCGCACCCCATCCCGACTAAAATCCGCCAGGCATTTCGATCTTGGTGCAGATTTGTGGTTGTAATCTACACTGCCATCCCCGCCAGACCAGCCGGAAAAACACTTGATAATCCCGGCAAGGCATGATAGAGAGCTCCTGTCAAAGGTGGTCATGATGGGTCCGCTGTCATGGCAGGATCTCTGCGACCCTTCGCAATTTGGGTGGGGTACGACTCAAGTTCAACGCCCTCCTGTTTAAAACTCGGCCTGAGAGAGCGTTCGTGTTTATGTTTGGAGGAGAGGTCCTTCCCATGAACCTGAGTAGGTCAAAAGGTACTCAGAGCCAAGTACCAATCTCCGGGCCCGGAAAACTTCTCCTAACCCATTGGGAACCAGAAATATACTTACCAAGGGAGATTCCCGTTCTACTCCCCGAACTCATTATAAATGCGCTCCTCTACGGGGAAGTCCTAATCAAGGATGGTGATCTAGTGCTCAACGAGCACATCGCCAGATACCTGCATCAGGAGGGAAACTTTAGCGTTTTCCGTGAACTGATCGAGGGCGGTGGCATAAAGATTTCGACCTTACCCCAAAAGAACTACCCACAAAAGATGACGGCGGACCCGAAGATAACGCCTATCACAGCCAGAGCGGAGGAGATAAGCAGCCGCAAGACGTTTAAGGAGAGGGTGTGGAAGCCAACAGGGATGCAGAGGTCTTTTTATGCAAAGCTAGATGGCTTTCTACAAAACAACCCTTCGAGCCCTCGACCATCTCAAGGCTTTCCCGCAGGGTTCAATCCATTCGCAGACTTGCTTGCCAAAATTCTAGTAGAGCGGACCAATTTGCGTCTCGATGCAATCCCTCAGTTCAAAGGGATAGATGATGAACTCGCTGACCATTTTATAAAATTTTGTCGCGGCGAGATGGACTGGATTCAATTTCTTAGGGATCGAGGCACACCGCCAGAAAAGATAGGCGAAGAAGGTAAGTTCTATCGTTCCCCGGCTTATCAGTGCCTAGAGCATTTTCCTGACCGGCGGGGCATGAAGAATTTGATTCAGTCTGTTTTTGCTGCTTGTTACTGCGATTCGGTGGACGCGGATGGAAGGTTCGGAGGTAGGCTGGTTGAAATCCCCTATAAGTATGCTTCGGATGGTGACGCCGCCGAAGCTGTGAATGAGGCTAAAAGTATCCAGATCATTAAATCAAGTGCGGCGATTAATTTTCCGCTGCTTCCAGGGATTGGAGAGGTTCTAGCAACGACGCGAAAAAGCACGGCCTGTCAAGAGCTCCAAGATTACTTTTTATCGATGCAAATCGGGCCTATGGGAGAGAGGGACTTCTGGAGCCTATGGGAGCAAACATCGGAAATCTTCGCGGAGAACGTAGCGCGGAAGTTCGTGAAATTATCACGCATAGAAAAAGGGCTCTGGAAGGTTTCCCCCTTGTTATACGTTGCTGGTAGGGTGTTTGGGTCTCAGTTTTTCCCCTCGATCTGGAACGGCACAGAATGGAAGCCAATCTTGATTCATAGTGGATCGGCATGGAGTCTTTCAAATATCGGGCCGAAGCTTTCGAAGCTCTTTCGATCAGCGCTTAGGATTCGTAAGGTACGTGAAGACTTGGTCAGAGGAGTGAAGGTCAGGTATAGTAAGGTTCCACTGGCTGTTTCTTAAGTTCAGACCTGCCCATTGCATTCGCTGTGCTTATCATTGTTAGCTGCCGCAAATTCGGTCGCCGCGACGCGAGACAATGAAGAACCCGAATATCCCACATCCCGCCTCGGCAGTTTGAAGCGGCAAATCTTCGTAGCCGAACATGGTGGAGAACCCGCCCCGCCTTGACCCCCGCCGACCCGGCGAGCCAGCTTGCCCTGCACGACACAATCATCAAACAGCTCAGGCAGCAAGTCCTAGACCTGGAAGGCCACTGATCCGTGCGTCGGCCGCTCGCCTTCACTCTCGCTCTCCTCACTTCTCTTCCTTCCCTCACCTGAGCTGCAGAGACACTCTCTGCGGGGGTCTCCTTCACGCCTGGCGAGGACTCTGTACAGGGCTGCTTGTCAAGCTCCTGGACGGGCCCGCACGGGAGTTTCCGGTCCAAGCCGACTCCTTTACGTCCACGCGTATCACCGAGGCCATCCGCGCGAGGCCATCCGCGAGGCTCACAAGCGGGGCGCGGCCGTGACTGTGAATCTGGGTTCCTGTGCAGATTAACCAGAAAGCAGCCCTGGGACGACGACCCTCAGCGTATGTCAGGCGGCCTCCGGGAGGGGCTGAACCGTGCGTGGAGCCCGAGGTCCTCGAGCCGACGCAGGTAGTGGCGGGTCAGCCGCTCGGTACGCACGCCTGCGTCCTCCCGAACCACCAACGCCAGAGGATCGCCACGCGCCTCGGGGAGGCCCTCGAGGCGTGCATCCAGCGGGGCCGCCGGATCATCGCCTGGACCTACGCAGGGAACTACAAGGCCCGGCGGGGTCTGGAGAAAGCCGGGTATACCCTTGTCGCCGACTCGGAGACTGTCCTCCGAACCTATCTTTCCCTCCCTGAGGAGCGCCTGAAAGTCGCCGTGGCGTACGAGAAGGTCGCTCCCGCCAATTCCCGGCCCCAGAGAATGCCCACATCCCCCGGCTAGGTCGGGCATCTTCCGCTCCGGCTGCGCCTTCCGCCAGGCAAGCCGCGTCGAGGGTGTCCGTCTCCAAACCGCTCGTAACGGCAGAGTGCATGAGGTCGGGAGTGCAGATTACACCCCCGTAATATGCACTTCGTAGCCCTCTCCTCAAGAAGCTGCGCCCTCCTCTCAACGGATAGCTCTCTCCTGACATCCCGATAGCACAGCCCATCTAAGGGGGTGGGGCGGCTCTCACCATACTTTACCTCCAAGTCCGCATGCCGAATGACGGGTGGGGTCGGAACCTCATGGGCATGGGGATCTTCAGAACTGAGGATCTTGGTGAGACCATTTCTACAATTTCGAGGCTATTTAACGAGTGCTCCCTACAACCCATTTCTACAGATCAATCCGGATAACCGTTTGATCCTCAGGTCTTTTCTGCTTCATACTTCCCCCTTCTTGCCTCTTGTGAAACCGATCGACCAGGTTTGTCGAGTGGCGTCCATTGCCCTGCTAGTACATTAGAGGCGGGCTGGGTGTGAGGACTTCTTTGGCTGTCTTGGGAAATCCGTACTTCTGGCAAGGCTATCGTTCCATTTTAATCTTGTGGCAAGATTATGCTTCAGGCACCCGGCGAGCCATGCTAAAATTAGCCCCGATTTCGGGCTGAAGTGGCAAGGTTATGGTTCCATGTACGGCAAGGTAATGGGTAAAGTGACAAAGACACTGACCGAGGAGCTGGTCTTCATGGGGCGTCTGATGCGGATCCGCGTGCTGGATCATCTGATCATCGGGGACGACCGCTATTTCAGTTTCGCTGACGAAGGGCTGATCGACCAGTACGGCGCCGCGTTCGACACACGCCGGGCGCGGTAGGACATCGGATACGACGTCGAGGGAGGTGTGATGCTGTGTCTCGCGGGGTAGTGTCGAAAGTCGGAGGTATTGGAGGATTGCTGGCCCTCGTGCTGTTGGGGGGGTGTCAGTTGCTTCAGCTTGTTCCACCCGAGATCAGGTCGCCGAAAATGCCGTTCAGGATGTCCCCCCTCAAGCACGAGGTCACGCTTCAGCCCGCCCCGGGGATGGGCTCTGCGCCGTTCAAGGTCGATCAGGCACAGGCCGGCCCGGCCGAGGTGAAGCTCACCCTGTCCAATCCTGCCGGCTCTTCCATCCGAGTGGTGTGGGCCGAGGGAACGTTCATCACAGCCGACAGTATCACCTACACGATCGGGTTGAAGGGTAGCCCCAGCCAGAAGGCCGGATCGCCGCCGGAGCCGACAACGATTGACTCCAAAGGACAGGTTAAAGTCACGGTCGTCGCCCTCACCAAGGATGGCCAGCCGATCGCTCCGGCGGGTAAGCCGATGGAGCCGCCCTATCGGGTGGGGCTCAAGCTCACTGTAGAGACAGGCGATAAAACGTGGAAGGGGACGCTGTGGGTCTTCGTCTCGTAAGGAATCTCAGACGCTGGGGTACCTCACTGATGACGATATGGGGCCAAGGAGTCCGATCACGGGGAACAACCACAAAGAGCCGACTTCTTCAAAGCGCCGCCGTGATGGCCGGGATTGTCCTGACGCTGGCTCTCGAAATCTGCTTTATGTCGAACGGGTGGAGCGCTGAGTCAACAAAGGGTAGTGGACACGAAGACCATCAGATCATAATGCGCCATGACAGCCCGGCGATCCAGAAGGGCGGATATGCAGTGCCGAAAGGGTGGCGATTCGCCCTTCCGCCTGGCAACGCGGACGCGGGACGAAAGGCCTACGCCGACTTCGAGTGCTTCAAATGTCACGAGGTTGAGGGGGAAAAGTTTCCCGCACCGAAACCCGACCAGGGGGGAGTGGGGCCTGCCCTTTCCGGGATGGGTCCCATGCACCCGGCCGAGTACTTCGCCGAGGCGATCATCTACCCGAACGCCTCCGCGGTCTGGCGGATCAAGCACCATAAAGAGGAAAAGAAGGGATATCTCGGCCCCGACGGCACAACGAAGATGCCAAGCTACAACGGTGCGATGACCGTCCAGCAGCTCGTGGATCTTGTGGCCTACCTGAAGAGCCTGACAGGGCCCGCCGAACACAAGCATTGAGTCAAGTGCCAGGTGCCGGGTTCCAAGTTGAAAAGCGCTTCAAATTCAAGAACCCTTAGAACCTAGAACGAGGAACCGGGAACCTGGAACCTTTCTTAACTGGGAACATGGAACACTTATATCGGCGGCAACGAGGGTACTTTGCGCAGGTCTACGGCGCGGGCAGGCCAACGCCCTGGCCCTCGGCGGAGCCGACGCCCTCTGTCGCCCGCGTGGCACGCACCCTCCAGCGACGCCTGCGGGGCGGTCGAGTGTTGGACCTCGGTTGCGGCGAGGGACGGCATACGCTCCTCTTCGCCAGGCACGGATTTAGCACCGTGGGTCTCGACTATACCGCTCCGCCCCTCGAGACGGTCGCCAAGCGGGCTCGCCAGGCCCGGCTCGCTGGCCGGATCACGCTCATCATGGGTGATGCCCTTCTGCCGCCTCTCAAGCCGGGAAGTTTCGACGTGTTGGTGGACTATGGATGCTTCCATCACGTCAGGAAGGCCGACTGGTCGATGTACCTCGACCGTGTCCTGAGCCTCTTGAAGCCCGCGGGATACTTCCACCTCACGGTCTTCAGCACCAAGTTCAAGCACTACCCGGGCGAGCGGCGGACCCGCAACTGGAACGTTCACCGCAATCACTATGACCGCTTCTTCGTGAAGCGTGATTTCGCCAAGATCTTCGGCGACCGATGCCAGATCTTGACAATTGACGAGGAGCACAAGGGATTGGATGGCTTCTTCCACGTGCTGATGCGGAAATCTCCAACGAACCTCCCGAGGTCGGAACAGCGCAGACGATGAAGATCGCGATCATGGGGACGGGTGGGGTTGGCGGGTATTTTGGTGCCCTGTTACACCGCGCGGGCGAACAGGTGTGGTTCATTGCGCGAGGCGAGCACTTGCGGGCCATGCAGGCACACGGTCTGCGGGTGAGCAGTGTCCTGGGCGACTTCACCATCCCGGTGACAGCGACCGACAATCCGGCCGAGGTGGGAGTGGCTGATCTGGTTCTCTTCGGCGTCAAGTCGTACGACACCAAGGCGGCGGCAGGGCGGATGAAGCCGATGATCGGGCCAAGGACAACGATCCTCTGCGTTCAGAACGGGGTGGACACCCCGGAGCAGCTCGCGGCCATCTACGGAACGCGCGCCGTCTTGCCTGCCGTCGTCCATATCTTCTCCGCTGTGAGTGCGCCCGGCGTCATCACCCAGACGGGCGGTCCGCGCAAGGTCACATTCGGCGAGCCGGATGGGTCGATCACCCCTCGTGTGGAGCGGATCTTCGAGGTCCTCAAGAAGGCCGAGATTCATTGCGAGCGTTCGACCCGGATCATGGCCGATCTCTGGGAGAAGTTCCTGTTCATCGCCGCCATCGGCGGGATGACGGCCCTGACCCGCGCGCCGGTCGGCGAGGTCCGGAGTTGCCCCGAATCTCGGGCGATGCTTCGCGCGGTGATGGAGGAGGTCCAGGCAGTCGCACGGGCCAAGCGGATCCCGATCGCACCCAACGCGGTGGAGCAGGCGATGCAGTTCACAGACGGCCTGGGACCTGAGAGTCGCGCCTCGCTTTACAACGACCTGGCGGCCGAGAAGCGGTTGGAGCTTGACGCGCTGGCAGGCGCCGTCGTCCGGTTCGGCGAAGAGATCGGGGTCGCCACGCCGATGAATCGGGCGATCTACGCCGCGCTCAAGCTGCATGACCTCAAGGCTCGCGGGGAGCTCGCGGTCCGCTGAGGCCTGCGATGCGCTTCGTGCCGTTCCAACTATTTTCGCCCAAACAGTGAGGCTCCGCTGAAAGAGACGTAGGTGCTGCATACCTCTCTGTCATTCGCCGCAACACGTTGGAACGGCACTCGCGGGACCAATGGCGCGGCATCTGGTTGCGGCCGACGCCGGCAGATGCTGGTGAGGCTGACCAGGCCGCCGTTCTTGCGAGCGGCACTGCTGGGCGTCATCCTCGGTCTCGTCCTTAGCGGTATCCCCGGCTCCTCAGCATCCGCCAATGAGGCGGGACGTCCT
>JBGPUH010000029.1:0-13492 GCA_041491025.1 Methylomirabilis sp. (SeqCode) | reverse complement strand
GAACGCGCTACTATGCCGAGTGGCTCCGGAACGAAGGAAATCTTGCACTGGATGTCGGGGAGCGGGAACGGGCCATTGGCGCCTTCCAGTGGTCAACTCGATTGAATCCGCTCTACTACTCACCACGGCAGCTACTGGCCTTAGCCTACGCTGCCCAGGGGGATATGAGCAGCAGTCAGCGAGAGGCAGAGGCTGCCTTTCGACTCAATCCATTTGATGGAGATTCGTACCATGAATTGGCCCGAATCCACTGGCTGGCGGGGCAACATGGGAAAGCCGAACCAGAGCTCCTTTCGGCCGTGAGGCTTCAGCCCTACACTCGTCCGATTTTTTATTATGACTTAGGCGAATTTTATCTTGCGATGGGTAAGCCGAGCGAGGCAGAAACTTGGTTCGCGAAAGGGATAAAGGTTTTCACACCGGAGATCGTCACGAATCGCCTCAATCGGTGTCTCGCCCCGGGAGATCGTTATATCTTGGCCAGGATGTACTGGAAGGTGGCAGAGATATGGGGCGGCGAGGGGAGGATTGCTGATCGAAAGCAAGCGGAGGAGGTGGCCGTGCGGCTCGCCAGGCCGGCGATCGAGGAGATTTGTTTTCGCGGGCTGAAAGGGCGATTCGTGTCGCCCGAGTCAACCATTGTCGCTCATTGGCAATCGAGGCGTCAGGGAGATTGGCCCGCTGTCAGCGCGACCTTCGCCCAGGAGGCCAGTCAATGGCTCAAGGAGCAGTCCTTGTCGAGCTTGCCCCCCGAGATCGAGACGGTCGAGGTGGATTGGATTGTCAGTGTAGTTGGAAATGAAAATGCCGCAAGGGTCGGGTACGAGGTCAAGCTCTTGAATCGGGACGAGCAGGTCAGAAGGGTGGCGTTCACGGATACCCTGGTCGTGGAAGATGGAGGCTGGCGTCTTCGCCATCGACAAATCGGGCTGGAGTGACAAAGATTGTCACCACATGGTCCAAGACCTGTCACCAGATTAGCTGATTGTGATGAAATCGCCAAGGTTCAGATGCCTGCATCGCCTGCTTGAATGACGACCGGTTCGAAGCGTAACTGGCTAGAAATACATTGAATTATGGAATACCACTGTATTGATATGAACTCTCTTCCTCTCAGTAAAGGACATTGGCACACATGTTGCTGAGAATCTCTGCCAGTGGGCCATGTTCACAAACAGCTCTAATGGAGGAGGAGACAACCATGTTACACGGATTGCGGCGAAGAACCAGGGGGTTCACACTGATCGAGCTGCTGATCGTCGTGGCGATCATCGGGATCCTGGCGGCGATCGCCATCCCGAACCTGCTCTCGGCCCAGCGGCGCGCGAAGATCTCGCGGGCGCAGGCCGACGCCAAACAGATCGTCAGCCAGACCCAGCTCTACAACAACGACAAGAACTCCTATCCGGCGAATGGGGATGCTGGTCTCCAAGCCCTGGTGAGCAACGGGTACATCAGCATAACGGTGGATCCCTTCTCAAGCGCTACGCCTCCCGCCAATTATGGGTATGGCACCGGCGGTGTCCCCAGTCAGATCTGGGCGTTGAGCGTCGGGCCGCTAGGCGGCGCCACGGCTCCGGCGACTCCTCCGGACAAAAACAATCCCGGGACCGGTAGCTGTGCTGATGGAGAAGTCGGGTGGTCCTCGGTCTATGGCGCGGTCGTCCCGAAGGGTTGCTAATCGCGAGCTAATCGCTCCCAAGAGTCAGGAGACAACCATGTTACACGGATTGCGAAGAAAGGCGAAGGGATTTACCCTGATCGAGCTGCTGATCGTCGTGGCGATCATCGGGATCCTGGCGGCGATCGCCATCCCGAACCTGCTCTCGGCCCAGCGGCGCGCGAAGGTCGCGCGGGCGCAGGCCGACACCAAACAGATCGTCAGCCAGAGCATGCTCTACAACAACGATAAGAACGCCTATCCGGCGAATGGGGTTACTGGTCTCAACACCCTGGTGAGCAACGGGTACATCAGCATAACGGTGGATCCCTTCTCAACCGCCAGCCCCGCGGCCAATTATGGGTATGGCACCGGCGGTGTCCCCAACCAGATCTGGGCGTTGAGCGTCGGGCCGCTAGGCGGCGCCACGGCTCCGACGACTCCTCCGGACAAAAACAATCCCGGGACCGGTAGCTGTGCTGATGGACAAGTCGGGTTTTCCACGGTCTACGGCGCGGTCGTCCCGCTGGGTTGCTAAAGGCTGGAAGGATACCCTGTCAGAATAACAATACAGCCAACTGGGTGGGCTCGCTGCGAGCCCACCCAGTTCCTTTTGTCACGCTTTGTGCTTTAACCCCTCGCAACCGCCTCCCCCGTGATGGCTCGGGTCTCCTCAGGACGGTTTGAGATAACCGAAAACCGCTTGACTTCTCAGGACCAGTTGCTAATGTAACGCCCGATGAGCGGATGCGGAGGGCGGTGAGGGCCGGGGCTGTATCGATGACGGCGATCGAGACCGAGAATCTGACGAAAGAGTACCGGACCGGGTTCTTGCGAAAGAGGATCTGCGTCCTATCGGGGCTCAACCTCGTCGTCCGTCGGGGCGAGATCTTCGGATATCTTGGGCCCAATGGCGCAGGCAAAACCACCACGCTCAAGCTGCTCATGGGTTTGGTCCGGCCGACCTCAGGGAACGCCAAGGTTCTCGAGCAACCGCTGGGCGACGTGAGGGCAAAACAGCAGGTCGGGTTCTTGCCGGAGCAGCCCTATTTTTACGACTACCTGACCGGCAGAGAACTCCTGAATTTCTACGGGCAGCTTGTGCGCCTGCGCCGATCCGACCGTCAGGAGCGCATTGAGGAGTTGGCCCATCAACTCCATATTGAGTCGGCGCTTGATCTTCCATTACGGAAATATTCGAAGGGCATGCTCCAGCGGATTGGATTGGTTCAAGCCCTGCTCAACGATCCGAAAGTGGTTCTCCTTGATGAGCCGATGTCCGGTTTGGATCCGATCGGGCGGCGGGAGGTGCGCGATTTGCTCCTCAGGCTGAAAGAGGAAGGGAGGACCGTATTTTTCAGCTCCCACGTCATTCCCGACGTGGAAATGGTGTGCGACCGGGTGGGGATTCTGGTGAGTGGTCGCCTTGTCGCTCATGGCCCGCTTGATGAGATGCTCGAGGCAAAGGTAGCATCGATCGAGGTGACCGTCTCTCGGTTCCCGCGCGAGATGCTCCATGAGCTTGATCCCTTGCTCGTCAGGAAGCCCCTCACGAGGGGCGAGAGGCTCCTGCTGACAGTCAAAGATGAAGTGATTCTTGCCGATCTGCTCGCCCGCCTGGCCGACCAGAAGGCGTGCGTCCATTCGATCATTCCCCAACGAGAGGGTCTCGAGGAGTATTTCCTCCGCCATGTCCAGCCGCGAGCGGGCCCATGAAAACGCATAGCGTGCCGCAATTTCCCCAGCTCGTTGGGGAGTCAAGGCGCGCGAATGTAGATCGATTAGGCTCCGCTCGTTTCGAAGAATCCCCCCAGCTCGCTGGGGGGTTCTTCAAAGTCTGGACCATCGCCCTGAACACGTTCAAGGAAGCTGTCCGCGATAGGATCCTTTACGCCATCCTGATTTTTGCGCTCGTGATGCTGGCCGGCTCCGCCATCCTGGTCACGATCAGCGTGAGCGGGGAAGGGACAATCATCAAGCACCTGGGACTTGCTTGCATCTCGATCTTCGGGACCCTGATCGCGCTCTTCCTCGGGATCGGGCTCGTTTCCAAGGAGATCGAGAAGCGGACGGTCTATACCATCATCTCGAAGCCGATCCACCGCTATCAGTTCATCCTCGGGAAGTATCTCGGCCTGCTCCTCACCCTTTTGGTGAACATCGGGATCATGGCCCTCGTCCTGTTCGGATTGGCCTATCTCTGGGAGGGGATCTCGAGCCCGCGCCTCCTTCTCGCCGTTCTCTTCATTTTCCTTGAGCTGATGATCGTGACCGCCCTTGTGATGCTGTTCTCCACGTTTTCCTCACCTGCCCTCAGCGCGATTTTTACTCTCTGCCTGGTCGTCGCGGGACACCTGAGCGCCGACTTGCGGCTCTTTGCGGCTCGCTTCGGGAGCGCGGCTACCAGGCTCTTGGCCGAGGCCCTGTACTTCCTTTTGCCGAACCTCTCGCGACTGAATTTCAAAGATCAGGCCGTCCACGGTCTTGGGGTTAACGCGGGGATCGCGGCCCTGTCGTTCTCTTATGCACTGCTCTACGTCGCCGCGCTGGTATTGGCGGCTATGACGCTATTCCAGTGGCGCGATTTCAAATGAAGCGGAATGGCCTCGCGATTCCCGTCCTTCTCGTTGCCTCTCTCCTGGGATCGGTCCTGGTGGCGGCAGTGCTTGATGGCCGAAGAGCGGACGCGATGCCCGAAGAGTCCTTACGGTACGTGCCGGACGCCAGGTATCTCAAGCCGATCCTCCTCGGGTTTCACGGGGTCGCTGCCGGTCTGCTCTGGATCCAGATCGGCCAGTATGTGGGGACCCATGTGGAGACGGACAGGCAATTCCCGCAACTCGCAAAGGCCCTCGATCTCGCCACCTCACTGGACCCTCACTTTCTCGAGCCATACCGGTGGGGTGGGCTCTACCTACTCTACCTTGGGCGGCAACCTCGGGCGGCTGTGTCGCTTCTCGAAAAGGGCGCTGCAGCGAACCCCGAACGTTGGGAGCTCCCTCACGATCTCGGACGATACTATTATCTCGAGGCGCGCGACTATGGCCAGGCCCTGCAATGGTGGGAACGTGCGGCCAAGCTGCCAGGTCGGCCAGAGTATCTTCCGAGATTCGTGGCCAGGCTGTACGCTCGGACAGGCCAGACGGAAACAGCCTTGGATCTCTGGTTGGATCTCTATCGGACAGCGCATAATGACTCCTTGAGATCTCTTGCGCTCAAGGAGATCGAACGGCTTAGAGCGGTTCACAATTCACGGTCCACGGTTGACGGATCAGGCGGACTCTTGCAGTGAACCGTCAACTGCCAACGACTCGTTGAGTGCGGAGCCTCGTCGAACCAATCGTGCGCGCTGAAGAAGCGATCGTCAGCGGTCTTGTCGGCCTCGTCGTGGGTAGTTTTCTCAACGTCTGTATCCATCGCCTGCCCAAGGGGGAGAGTATTATCCGCCCTCCCTCATGCTGCCCCACCTGCGGTCTCCCCATTCGATGGTACGACAATATCCCCCTTCTTAGCTTTGCGCTGCTCAGGGGCCGATGCCGTGGGTGCGGGGG
Organism: Methylomirabilis sp. (SeqCode); assembly: GCA_041491025.1. Classification (GTDB taxonomy): domain Bacteria; phylum Methylomirabilota; class Methylomirabilia; order Methylomirabilales; family Methylomirabilaceae; genus Methylomirabilis. Next base: position 8,281 of record JBGPUH010000029.1, on the reverse strand, counting down.
CCATATCTCCTGGCGGTATCCCGCCGTCGAAGCTCTGACCGGCTCGCTCTTCCTCCTGACCATGCTGTCCTTTGGGCTCAGCGTCAGGTCGATCTTCATTCTTATCTTCATTTGCGGCCTCGTCGTGGTCACGTTTATCGATCTCGATCACGAAATCATTCCTCATGCGGTCACCTTGCCGGGCATTCCTCTCGGCCTGATCGGGAGCCTCGTCACCCGCGACCCTTCCCCACGGGATGCAGCAGCGGGGGCATTAATCGGCGCCGGACTTGTGTATCTCGTCGCTGTGTACGCGGAAGTGGCTCTCCAGAGGGAGAGCATGGGGGGGGGCGATATCAACCTGCTTGCGATGATCGGGGCATTCCTGGGGTGGAAGCAGGTGCTCCTCTCCTTCTTCTTTGCGGTCGTCGCAGGGGCCTGTCTTTCGCTGGTTCTGGTTGCCGCCCGGGTGCTGTCACGGAAAGATCGGATCCCGTTCGGGCCGTTTTTGTCGCTTGGCGCGATTGTCGCCCTGTTCTGGGGGAATGGGCTGATGAACTGGTATTGGGGGCTCTTCCGATGACGGCCGAGCAGGGTGGTCCCCGCCCAGCCCCCAAGCCCGAAGGGCTGAGCCGCCAGCGCCCGTTCCACGACGTCGCCGCCCAAGTCCGGCTCTTCGCCCTGCTGCTGGTGTTCTGCCTGATCCTGTTGCTGACCGCCGCCACCTATCTCTACGGCCGGACAAAGGCGCAGCTCGCGCAGGAGCTGGAGGTGCACTTGCAGCACGCGGCCAGCCTCGCGACCGAGCGGCTGCGCAGCGGCCCCCCGAGTGCGGCGCTACCGGGCCTCCTGAAGGAGACCGGCCTCTCCCGGGTCTTTCTCTGGGGGACGGCCGGCAGCGAGACGGTCGTCGGCGCCGGGCCACCGGCCCGCCCACCCGGCGCGGCCATCGACGCCGCGCGGGCCGGGGCAGGCCGCCTCACCGACTTCTACGGCGATCGACACCAGGGCTACTACCGGGCCCTGCTGGTGCCCCTGGCCCCGGAGGCGGGGCCGGACCGGCGCGTCCTTGGGATTGAGGCCCGGCACGACCTGCTGGGGGCCCTCCACCGCCTCCGCTGGGTCATCCTGGGCGGTTACACGGGGGTGCTCACCCTGGCGCTCGCCCTGAGTGCGCTCTTCATCCAATCGATCCTGCGCCCCTACGTGAGGCTTACCGCGGCCGCGAAAGAGTTTGGCCGGGTGGAGGGCGCCCCCGAGGGGAGCGCGGACCTCGACTTCGTGATGGCGACCTTTCAGCAGGCGACCGAGGAACTCCGCGTGAAAGAGGCCGAGCTCAGCCGCCTCTACGCGGCGGAGCAGACCCGGGCCGACACCCTCGAGCGCCATCAACAGACCCTCCTGGGCAGCCTCTCCAGCGGGGTCATCAGCTTCAAGCCGGATCTCACGGTCGCCGTCTGTAACCAGCGGGCGTGCCAGATCTTCGGGCTTGACGAGGCGGCGGTCCTCGGGCGGCCCTGCCAGGAGGTGTTCGGCGCCGAGATCACCGCGGTGACCAGCGAGGCCCTGCGCCAGCAGCGGATCTTCTCCCGCCTGGATCTCTCGGTGTGCCGGAAGGATGGTGCGAGCCGCCGGGTGGGCTTGAGCACGTCGTTGCTAAAGGACAACGAAGGGACCCTGTTCGGCCTGGCGCTCCTCCTTACCGATCTGACCGAGATTCTGCAGTTCCGCGAGCAGGCGGTCATGGGAGAGAGCTTGGCCGCCCTCGGCCGGCTGGCCGCTGGGCTCGCGCACGAGATCCGGAACTCGCTCGGAGTGATCATGGGGTACGCGAAGCTGCTGCAGCGGAACCTCGCCATGGAGGGGACCGACCGCACCTACCTGCAGGAGATCATGGCGGAGGTCGGCGCGCTGGAGGCGACCCTCACCGCGCTGCTGGCCTTCGCCAAGCCGCTGCAGCTCGCCCCCGTGGCGGTCGACCTCAAGGCCCTCACCCTCGAGACCCTGGAGGGCTTTCGCCAGGCGGCCGAGGAGGGACAGGTCGAGCTGCGCACTGACCTGCCGACCGAGGAGGTGACGCTGCAGGCCGACCCCTACGCGCTGCGGCAGGCGCTGGGGAATCTCATCCGGAACGCCCTGGAGGCGATGCCGCAGGGCGGGGAGCTGGCCGTGACTGTGCGGCCTAACGGGGGGGCCTTGGGTGGCCAGGCGCTGGCGGTCGAGCTCAGCGTCCAGGACACCGGCCCAGGGATTCCCCCGGAAGACCTGGACCGGCTCTTCGCCCCGTTCTTCACCCGCAAGGAGGGGGGGACCGGGCTGGGGCTCGCGCTGGTTCAGAAGACCGTGGTGGCCCACGGGGGACGGGTGAGCATCGAGAACCGGGACGGCGGGGGCGCCTGCTTCACGATCCGGTTGCCCCTGCATGAGCGCCGTCGGGTCGGACGAGGCTAGAGAGTGGCGAAGAGATGAATCGGATCCTTGTGGTCGAGGACAAAGAGAGCATGCGTCGGATGCTCCGGCAGACGCTGGAGAGGGCGAAGTACCGCGTGGACGAGGCCGCCGATGGCGACGAGGCGGTGAAGAAACTGGGTCTGGCCCGGTATGATCTGGTCCTGACGGATCTGAAGCTGTCCAAGCAAGACGGAATGGCCGTTCTGAGGGCGGCGAAAGAATCCTTCCCACAAATGCCGGTCATCATGATGACCGCCTTCGGGACGATCGATCTGGCCGTACAGGCGATGAAGGAAGGCGCCTACCAATTCATTACCAAACCGTTCGATAGCGATCACCTGCTCCTCGAGGTCGAGCGAGCGATCTCTCAGTTCCGGCTGGTCGCAGAAAACATCATCCTGAAGGAAGGGTTTGCTGACAGGCTTGGAGCCCCGGTCATCATCGGCAACAGCAAGAAGATCCAGGAGGTCTCAGCGCTTATCCAGAAGGTTGCGCCCAGCAACGCCACGGTCCTGCTCCTGGGTGAAAGCGGGACCGGGAAAGAGCTGTTCGCCCGTGCGCTTCATCACTATAGCCCTCGACGCGCCCGTCCCTTTGTCGCCATTAACAGCGCCGCCATCCCGGACACCCTGATCGAAAGCGAGCTGTTCGGCCACGAGCGAGGGGCCTTTACCGGGGCTACTGGAGCCAAGCCGGGCAAGTTCGAGCTGGCGAACGGCGGGACGCTGTTTCTGGATGAGGTCAGCGAACTTGCTCCAGCGGTCCAGGCCAAGCTGCTCCGGGTGTTGCAGGAGCAGGCCTTTGACCGGGTGGGTGGAACCCGCACCATTGAGGTTGATGTCCGGATCGTCGCCGCCTCCAATGCCGACTTGGCCCAGGCGGTTCGCGACCGTCGGTTTCGCGAGGACCTGTATTTTCGCCTCAACGTCTTCCCGGTGTTGCTCCCGCCCCTGCGGGAGCGGCCAGAGGACATCCCGGCCCTCGTGGACCATTACATCGCGAAGTACGCGATGGAGATGCGCCGGCGCGTGCGCGGAATCAGCAAGGACGCCCTCAAATTGCTGATACAGCACCCCTGGCCGGGAAACATCCGTGAGCTGGAAAACTGTATAGAGCGGGCAGTCATCCTGACCACCGGCGAGGTTCTCCAGCCGGCCGATTTCGCCCTGGGGTTGGGGCCCATACCGGTTGGGGACGAGGCGACCGACGAAGGGAGCCTTCAAGAGGTGAGCGCCAGGGCCAGCCGGATGGCTGAAATCGAGTGTATTCGCCGGACGCTGGCAAGCGTGCGGGGCAATCAACAGAAGGCTGCCGAGCGACTCAAAGTCAGCTACAAGACATTGAAGACCAAGATCGAGGAGTACGGGATCGAATGAGCCTCTGGGGATAGCGCCAACGAGCCTCGCGACCGGCGAATCCGATGAGGGCAGCTTCTTCTTCCCCTATCGCCCCCCCTCACAGTGTTCTCGAACGGCCATCCTACGCACCCGTGCAGCACAAGAACCTACTCTTGATGCCACCAGCCGAGCCTCTGCGTTACCTGCACTCTGGGGGTGCCAGGTGGGAGCTTGAGGTTGAAAAGGGTGTCAAAACTCCAGTCTCTGGTTGGAGCTTGGTAGTAGTTTCCGGTTGGCTGCCACGTGCCGGTCGCGACCGCGCTCTGATACAGCGTGACCATCGATCCCCGATAGGTCAGCGTTCTTGAAGTCCAGTCTTCGAGGAGGCGGAAATAGTTTTCAAGGCCCCCACTATAAGAGGTGCCCGCCACAGTCGCCTTGACCCCGCTGACCACCCCCGCGTACATCGTTGTGCTGGTGGCGCTCCGGTTGGTGACCACGTCGTTACCTTTCGTATCAGAGCCGTTCGTGCCCCAGTTTTCCGAGAGGACGGTGACGGCGTCACCCATCACGGCCGCAGGGGGCGTCGTCGCGTCGCTCCCGTTGTGCAGGGCGCCCGTGGTATCCTTCGTATTATAGTCTCCCTGAACGTAGATCGGGCGGTCCGTGGCGACAGTGAAGCCTAAGTTCTGTGCCGGGTTCGAGTTTGTATACGGTAATTCACTGCCGTTCGTCAGGCGGACGGCCGGAGTGCGTAACGCACTGGGTGTCCCGGTCCCGCAAGTGCCCAAGTCCCCTTTCGCTGACGAAACATAAAGACCCCCTTTAGTAAAATTCCAGCCGGCGGCTGTCCGCAGAGCACCGACATTGACCTGTGTCGCCTGCATGCACTTCCCTTCCCGTTTGTCGTAGAAATTTGTGTTCGTGGTCAAGAAGCTGCTCGTATCGTGATTGGAGGTGACATCGGACTCGCTTCCGAAGTCCCCGGTCTTCACGGTCACTGTGCCGCCGCTATCGACCAGGATCCGATAGTCGGCCTTCCAATACAGTTTTTGCTGTTGGAGTGTGTAAGAGTCGCCAGGTAAACCCTTCTCGATAAGCTGATGGGGGTTCTCACCACCAGTGAGGTTGATGGGGACATTGAGGGGTGTGGCTTGCAGGGCGCTATCTCGGACAAGACCATTATATTTGGTGAGGGCCCAACTCGACCAATCGGCCGCATTATGGTCCTCGTCGAGGTATTGATACGCCAAGCTAGCATCCTTAATTTGTGCCGAACTCGGGGTAACCCCTGTATCAAGGCGATATCGGTAAATGTTCTGCGCTGACGTGAGGTACGAATCAATTTTAAGCTTGTCGCTCTGGTAGCCGCTGCCAAGGTATATGTGATTGTTCGAGTGGACTCGCCCGAGTAGTGTCATTGGTTGGCCGGGGAACATCTCCAGGATCTGATCGTAGAAGACGGCGAACTGGAACAGTCCAATGAGTCCGGCCTGAACAGCCTGCACGATCCTCGCCCGGCTCTGGTTCGGTGCGGTCACCTCCGAGGTGACCAGGTAGTTCTGGGTGCTGACGATGAGCCCCTGATAGGGACCCGTCGTGATCGGCTGACGGCACTGTGGTAGTGCTGGATTGGCTATGCAATCGACAAAGAGCGCTGCTACCGTGAACGTTGAAAACGTATAAGTACCACCACCGGGAAACGGGATTACGGGCGCAGTAAAGGCGGCTCCGGCGGCCGCATTGACGTTCCCGGAGCTTGTCAATATCTTGATCTGTTGATAGGCTGATTCGACTCCTGCCTCCGCCGCGTAGAGCGATTGGGTGGCCTGGCCAAAATTGGTGGAGACCTGGGCCTCTCTGACCGACAGGTCGAGAAGGGACAGTCCGAGCACCGAGAGGATGGCCAATACGAGCAGCGCGGTTGCGGTGATCGTCCCTGCCTCGCCCGATCGTGCAGGGCCTGCGCGTTTCCGCGACATCGATAACAGCCTGGGGTCCTCCACTTTCGTGATCAGAGCGTGTGGTCGCATGGGACGCTACCTGAGATTGCGGGGACGAACGTCGCCGGTTATGGCAAAACTCTGCTGTGGTTGTCCGGCAGGCGTTACCATCCCGGAGACTGACGCGCTGATGCGCCGGATGATGGCGATACTTGCCGAGAGGTTGGCGGGCAGAATCTGCGCGTTGTTGTTGTCGTAGTACGTCAATGCCAGGCTCTGCATGTTGTCGGAGATGCTCAGCACGCCGCGATTGTCAGAGGCATTTCGCTGAAGGACTTGCCGACCGGTCGTCGCATCTGTCCCAAGCTGATAGATGATGCATCGAGGGCGGCCAACGAAGGTGCCGGAAATGTAGAGCTTATTGCCGGTCGTGTTCGGCGTGAATGTGATCGTCTGGTTCGCACCAGCTCCCCCCTTTGCGGTGACCGTCGCCGCGTCCCACGTCAGGCCATCGGTGATGAAGATATAATCCGGGGGAGGGGCGGGGGTTCCACCCTGGAGGAATCCCGCGTTTGAGGCTACCTGGAGCGAGTTGGCAGAGGCGGCATCCGCCGTGACCGTGGTGGAGGCGTTCTCGAGATCGGCCATAAACGCGACCGCGCTGGGTGAGGTTGATCCTGCGACTCCGCAAATGGGGAAGGGGAAAGGGTTCACCGGCGGCGGGTTAAAGCATGGGTTGCAGAACACCGGGAGGGCGGATGGCGTGGGGGCGCTTGGGACGCCGTAACCCGCCAAGCGAACGTCCTGGATGAAATCATCCAGCCCGACCCGGACATTCTGCTGCAGGTCGGCCTTCGCCGTCCCACGGGCATAGTTGGCGGTGTTCGTATCCAACATCATCAAGATGGCGAAGAGGACCACGCAAATGACCGCTACCCCGATCAGCATCTCGACCAGGGTAAATCCGGCTGGGCCGCAACCAACGCTGCCCTCAGCAGCAGAATCCCGCTCTCCCTGTCCCATAACGTCCATCAGTCTCATTCGGCCAGAATTGTAGTTGTAGTAAACCCGATGCCATTACGCTGTCCGGGCCACGTGATCGTGACGGTGATCGTCGCCGTTCGATTCGGCGCTGTCCCTGCGACGGCAACAGTCCACGTCCGGGTGTAGGTGATGCCCCCGAGGGTCTGGGGGGGGTCGTTCCCGCTTGTTGGCGGGAACGGAAGGTTTCTCATGGTCTCGATCTGTTGAGCTCCCAAGCCGACTGCCCCGGTGGTCGATGCACTGGCGACCAAGTTGGCCGAGGACACAGGGAACAGGCTAATCAGCGCCAAGATCCCCACGACGATGATCGCACCGGCGATTGCCACCTCCACGAGGCTAAAGCCCGCTCCTCCCGCCCACCTCGCGAGGACTGTCGTCTTCGGTCCGCGCTCACTGAACACTGATGCCCCCTGCGTGGTTGACCGTAATCGTCTTCGCGCCGCTCGAACCGGCAAGCCCGATCACGATGCTCCCGCCCGTATTCGCCACGGCCCCGCGGAAATTGAACGGCACCGTATTCGGGGTCGCGATCGCGATGCCGGGGTATTCGCCGCTGAGGCTCACCCAATCAAGGATCACCCTGGGCACGGCTCCGGCTGTGCTCGCCACTGTGTCGGTGGGCAGAGGCCATGCCACGTTGTTGGCACCCATCTCAATCCGGTAGCTATTCGGGTGACTGGGGTCGACGGCAAAGCGATAGAACTGTCCGCCCTTGACGGCCAACGACTGAGCGACCCGTAACTGACTGACCACTTCACGGCTTCCCGCTGAAAGGCGATCGGACTGAAGGATCTGCGGGTAGTTCGGCATGGCCATAGCCGTCATCACTGCCAGGATGCTGGTGACCGTTAGGACTTGCAGAATGGTATACCCGGGTCCGATTGGCCCGATCGGCGAGGGATGAGCTCGAGGTTTCACGGTATGTCCTCCGACAGCATTTGAGTGTGATGCGAAAGCTTTCGTCAGGGCATCAGGGTTGTTGATGATTGGCCTGGGCGATTCCTAAGCATTCCCGAAACCGTGTGGCGTCATGCATCAACGTAAGGTGACATGTGCAACTCATGTGCCACTCGCCCCACAAGGTTGCATGGTGTCTTGCCCCGCCCTGGCACAACACAATCGCTACGATGATGGGTGGTGGGCGGATGAGCATTTGGGGGGTCCAGTTGAAACTGACTCCATCCGCTTCCCGGTGCGGACGGAGCGGATGGCGGAGGACCGCCAGCCGAAGGCTGAAGCCTCGTCAAGGACATTGCGCATTCTCGTCGCGGACGATGGATTGTTAGCATGCGAACTCGTGACCGAACTCCTGACGAGAGTGGGCATACCGTGCAGACCGCCGCCAGCGTCTTGAGTCAGAAATTCATTGAATAAGTCATTGGCATGGAGTATCCTCCGGCGAGAAGGCAGGACGCCCGTTCGGACTGGAAGCCCGATGCCCCCCATTGGTATTGACCCGCGAAGGACGTGAGGTTCTGGAACGTCGGGCCCGCCGCCCGAAGGCGGCCCAAGTCTTGGCCCAACAGG